>CALKOE010000231.1 GCA_938091985.1 uncultured Acidimicrobiales bacterium
GTCATCGCCGGCAACGTCATTCTCTACGGCGCCACCGGGGGAGAGGTGTTCCTTCGCGGGGCGGTCGGCGAACGCTTCTGTGTCCGCAACTCGGGCGCAATCGCCGTCGTGGAAGCGATCGGAGACCATGGTTGCGAGTACATGACGGGTGGCCGAGCCGTCATCCTCGGCCCGACTGGGCGCAACTTCGCTGCCGGAATGAGCGGCGGCGTCGCGTACGTCCACGATCCGTCGGGCGAGTTCCCGAAGCGGGTCAACACCGAGATGGTCGATCTCGAGTCGCTCGACGACGACGACCTCGAGTGGTTGCGAGACCGAGTGGAGAAGCACCGTCACGAGACCGGTAGCGAGGTCGCCGCCCGCATCCTTGCGGACTGGGGAACCACCGCCGGCGAGTTCGTGAAGGTCATGCCGACCGACTACCGACGAGTGCTGGAAGCCGCGGCAGCAGCCCGCGACGCCGGCGAAGACGAGACCGAGGCGATCATGGCCGCCTCCAGGGGCTGAGGAGCGCACGATGGCTGACCCAAGAGGATTCATGAAGCACGACCGGGAGTTGCCGACGCGACGCCCCGTGCCGGTGCGGTTGCGCGACTGGAAAGAGGTCTACGACCCGTTCCCGGAAGAGAAGCTGCGTGAGCAGGCGAGTCGCTGCATGGACTGCGGTATCCCGTTCTGCAACAACGGTTGCCCGCTCGGCAACATCATCCCCGACTGGAACGACCTCGTATATCGCGGACACTGGAAGGACGCGATCGACCGGCTCCACGCGACCAACAACTTCCCCGAATTCACCGGCCGCCTCTGCCCGGCGCCGTGCGAATCCGCCTGTGTGCTCGGTATCCACGAGCCGCCGGTGACCATCAAGCGCATCGAAGTGGAAATCATCGACCGCGCATGGGCCGAGGGTTGGGTCACCCCCGAAATCCCGGTCACGAACACCGGCAAGTCGATCGCGGTGGTCGGGTCCGGTCCCGCTGGGCTTGCTGCCGCCCAGCAACTCACCCGCGCCGGACACAACGTGGTCGTCTATGAACGGGCCGATCGAGCCGGCGGACTGCTGCGCTACGGCATCCCCGAATTCAAGATGGAGAAGCGCCATCTCGACCTCCGGCTCGAGCAGATGGAAGCCGAGGGCACCCAATTTCGCTGCAACGTCGCTGTGGGCACCGACATCTCCGCCGATGAGCTCCGTGCGGAGCACGACGCTGTGGTGCTGGCCTGCGGAGCGACCGAAGCTCGAGACCTGCCGATTCCGGGCCGTGAGCTCGACGGGATCCATCAGGCGATGGAGTTCCTTCCCATCGCGAACCATGTGCAAGAGGGCGATCTCGATGCCCCCACTCTCACCGCCGAAGGCAAGAACGTCATCATCATCGGCGGTGGCGACACCGGGGCCGACTGTCTCGGCACCTCACATCGCCACGGAGCGGCCAGCATCCACCAGTTCGAGATCATGCCGCAGCCCGCCGAGGAGCGACCCGAGGCCAACCCCTGGCCCACGTGGCCGATCATCTACCGGGTCAGCTCCGCCCACGAAGAAGGCGGAGAACGCGAGTACGCGATCAATACCGTCGAATTCGTGGGCGACGAGAACGGCCACGTCTCGAACCTGCGCACGGTGCGGGTCGAGCAGGTGTTCGAAGACGGTCGGATGAGCTTTGAGCCCATCGAGGGGTCCGAGCAGGACTTCCCGGCCGAGCTGGTGTTGCTCGCCATGGGATTCACCGGGCCGGAGCAGGGCCCGCTGACCGACCAATTCGGCGTGGAACTCGACGGACGCGGCAACGTCGTTCACGACGACGCATGGTCGACAAACGTCGACGGCGTCTTCGTAGCGGGCGACATGGGCCGAGGCCAGAGCCTCATCGTGTGGGCAATTGCGGAGGGCCGTTCGGCCGCTGCAGCGGTCGACGCATGGCTGATGGACGACACCCAGCTACCCGCGCCGATCGTCCCGACCACCGCTCCGCTGCGCTGACAGGGCCCGAACTGGGCCAAACGAATCATCCTCACGGGATCCGATAGCCCGGACCCCTCAACTCCTCATGCCATCGGCCGACCTGATTCGGGAGACACCCAGGGCGGGTGTTCTGACCTTCAGAGGCCGTTCGTATGCTCAAGAGGATCAAGGTTCGAGGCAAGCTGCTGTTGCTGCTCGCCACGCCACTCGTCGCTGTCATGGTGTTTGCCTATTCGGGCATCGTCGACAGGACCGACCGGACCACGTTCCAGGAAGGTGAAGCCCGGATCGCGGAGTTTGCCGACGCAGGTTCCGACCTTTCGCTCGCCATCCAGATCGAGCGAATCCGCTTGCTCACCGTTGAGCAGGCTGCCATGGACGACCCTGTCGCTGAGGAGCGCGAGGCCACCAACACACAGCTCGATCGCTAGATCGCTGCCTACAGCAACGTCCGCGGTGACCTCACGAACCAGCAGCTGGTCGGAGAACTCGACGACCTCGCGTCACGGCTTCCCAACACGCTCAACCCCGAACGCGGCACTGATCCTGTCACCGCCACGCTCCTCGCTGGCGCCAGTCGAGCCATCGACGAAACCACGATCGAATTGGCGGGCGAGGCCGGCGACCTCGACCTCTTCCGCTCGCTCAGCAACCTCAATGAGCTGATCACGATGCAGTCGGCGTATGCGACCATCACGTCGGTCGGCTCCGAAGCGATCTTCCAGGACAATCTGGGAGCGGTCGCTATCACGCTCGTCTCCGAGGCTCAGCGCAACGCCGAGAACAGCACGCTTGCCTTCACCGCCACAGCCAACGACGGCTACCTTGTCAGCCTCGAACGACTCAAGAACAGCGGTGTTCTGCCCAGCACCGAACGTGGCGCCGTCGACATCGTCGGCGACATCCAGGACTACATCCGAGATGCCAGCAACGGTGGCGTACTCGCATGGCTCGAGCGCGGTGAGGCACAGCTCCGAGGCATCAATGGCATCGTCGGCGACCTTGCGTCGGACGCAACGTTCAGCGCCCAGGCAGAAGCCACAACCGCCAACGAAGAAGCGCAGTCGTTCCTGATCCTCGCCGGATCGGTGGTGCTGCTTGCACTCGTCATGGCCGTGATCATCGGTCGCTCGATCAGCCGTCCGCTCACTCGTCTCACCCGTAGCGCCGAGCAGCTCTCTGCTGAGGAGCTCCCCGCCCTCGTGGAGTCAATGCGGAGCGCCGGACGCGCGGAAGCACCCGTGCTGACCCCGATCGAGGCCAAGGGCCGTGACGAGGTCGCCCAGCTGGCCCACGCGATCTCTGAGATCCAGCAGGTGACGATCGACGTTGCGGAAGAGCAGAACGACTTGCTCCGTCGGGGCATCTCCGACATCTTCGTCAACCTCGCCCGCCGCAACCAGAGCCTGCTCGATCGCCAGATCGACTTCATCGATCAGCTCGAGTCGCGAGAAGAGAACCCCGACCAGCTCGAGAACCTCTTCCGTCTCGACCACCTCGCCACCCGCATGCGCCGCAACGCAGAGTCGTTGCTGGTGTTGGCCGGAGCGGAGCCCACCCGCCGCCGCGGACGCCCTGTCGAGATCGCCGATGTGCTGCGTGTCGCCATGGGCGAAATCGAGGACTTCAGCCGCATCGAACTGATGTCGGTCGACTCCTCGACCGTGGCCGGCTCAGTGGCCGTCGACCTCGCCCACCTCATGTCCGAACTGATGGAGAACGCAACCCAGTTCTCGCCCCCGGACGCCGATGTCGACGTCGTGGGCTACCGCATCGCCGACGACAGCTACCAGCTGACCCTTGCCGACAAGGGAATCGGCATGTCGGCCGAGCAGATCGCGACTGCCAACAAGACGCTCGCCGAGCCCCCGCTCGTCGGCCTCGACCTCAGTCGTTCGCTCGGCTTCACCGTCGTCTCCCGGCTGGCACACCGCCTCGGCGTCACGGTTCGCCTGACTGCTGGGCACGAGGGCGGCGTCACCGCCGTCGTGACCATCCCGGCCGAGATGGTCGGACGAGTCGATGACGAGCTCGACGAGCCGATGATTGATGCGGTCCCTGCACAGGAGCTCGTCACCGCACCGGTCGAGTCCGAGCCGCCCGCTGTAGATGTCGACACCCCGCCGACGCCGACCGCGCCTCGATTCCTCGAGCCGGACCCGGTGCCGAGTCCCGACACTGCCGCGAGTCCCTTCGCCGACAGCCCCGCCGTGTTCTCCGATCCGGCAGCTACCGCCTCGCAACCCGTCGCCGAGGCGCCCGCCGGACAGCCGGTCGGCGATGACGGCCTGGCCAAGCTCCCGACCCGCCGTCCGCAGGTGCCGGTCGCCGAAGCCCCGGCGCCCGTTGCCGAGACACCCGCTGGGACCGATGATGGCGATCTCTTCGCCGCCTTCGGAAGCCCGGCCGGGGTCCCCGCCCCGCCGACCGACCCGAGTGCCGACTTGTTCGCACCGATCGACGGTGCGGCGCCGCTTCCTACGCGGCCGACACGCACGCCGGAGGTCGAGGCACCCGCTCAGGCGGCGCCAGAGGCGATGTCGCCCGAGCCTGCGACGCTGGCTGCCCCCACCGAGACCCTGCCCGATGCACCGGCCCTGCCGACCCGTGATCCAGCTGCCGTGGGCGCGATGCCCCAGCAGGTGACGAGTGCAGGCCTCATCCGTCGCACTCCGAAGCAGGTCGACGTGCCCGACGAGTCGAAGTACTCGCCTGGCGCCACCGCTTCGGCCCAGCCCGCACCCACAACCGCAACCGCCAACCGTTCCCCTGATGAAGTCCGCCAGATGCTGTCTCGATACCGAGCCGGCCTGCGCAAGGGACGCGCCCCCGAAGAGGGCACCGACCAGTCGAACCGACGGAGCTGAGGAGCCCCGATATGAGCAACATGAGCACAGCAGCCACCAACGTCAACTGGCTGGTTGCCAACTTCGTCGAGCGAGTCCCGGGCGTCAGCGAGGCGGTCGTCGTCTCGTCCGACGGCCTGCCGATGGCGCTTTCCGGAGGCCTTGACCGAGACGCTGCTGATCGATTCGCCGCTGTCGCATCCGGGTTGATCGGCCTCGCCTACGGCGCAGCCGGCCGCTTCGGTGGCGGCCGCGTGAACGAGATCATCATCGAGATGGAGAACGCCTTCCTCTTCGTGACCGGCGTGAGCGATGGCTCTTGCCTCGCTGTCGTCGCCGATGCCGACTGTGATGTCGGACTGGTCGGCTACGAGATGGCGGTCCTCGTCGAGAAGACCGGTCCGTTCCTGACCCCCGAACTGCGTGCCGAGCTCCAGAGCTCTCTTCCCCGATGACCGATCAGCCTCGCGACAGCCGGCTACGCGTACGTCCGTGCGCGTTGACCGGCGGACGAGTTCGATCGTCGACCGAGCTCGCGCTCGAGACGATCGTTCGCGTCACTCCGCGTGGCGAGGACGGGGCCAGCCAACAACCCACGGAGAACCGGGAAATCCTGGAACTCTGTGCCGATCCCACATCCATTGCCGAGGTGTCTGCACACCTCAGCCTTCCTCTAGGGGTTGCCCGCGTTCTCGTGGGTGACCTGGTCACCGAGGGGTTCCTCGACTCCCATGCCAACCCGGCATCGGACGAAGAGGGTTCCCGCCCCGACCTCCGACTCCTCGAAAGGGTCCTCGATGGTCTTCAAGCGCTCTGAGAAGAACGATGCCGCCCCCGGCAACGTCCCCCTCCCCGTCAAGATCGTTGTGGCCGGCGGCTACGCGGTCGGAAAAACGACCTGCGTGGGGTCGATCTCTGAGATCGAACCACTCACGACCGAGGCGTCACTGACGACACACAGTCAAGGTGTCGACATCGCCGGTGAGGCAGCGAAGAAGTCGACGACCGTGGCGATGGACTTCGGTCGCATCAGTCTCGGCGACGACCTCATCCTCTACCTGTTCGGCACGCCGGGCCAGGACCGATTCCACTTCATGTGGGACGACCTCGTCCGCGGCGCCATCGGTGCTGTGGTCGTGGTCGACACCTCACGGCTTGAGGACTGCTTCGCCGCCGTCGACTACTTCGAGTCGGCCGGCATCCCG
>CALKOE010000232.1 GCA_938091985.1 uncultured Acidimicrobiales bacterium
CGGTCCGATCAACTCGATCTACCAGGCCCGCTTCAACAAGTACCTCCATCAGCGACGCCTCGACGACACGTCGCAGAGCAATGTGTGGAGCTTCCTCGGCGACGGCGAGTGCGACGAACCCGAGACCTTGGGCGCCATCTCCCTCGCCGGCCGTGCCCAGCTCGGCAACCTCAAGTGGATCGTCAACTGCAACCTCCAGCGCCTCGACGGACCCGTGCGCGGCAACGGCAAGATCATCCAGGAACTCGAGGGTGTGTTTCGTGGCGCGGGCTGGAACGTCATCAAGGTCATCTGGGGCTCCCGCTGGGACGAGCTGCTCCACCGCGACGTCGACGGCGTGCTGCTCAACAAGATGGGTGAAACCATCGACGGCGCGTATCAACGCTTCGCCGTCGAGGACGGCGCCTACATCCGCGAGAACTTCTTCGGACCCGACCCGCGCCTTCGCAAGCTCGTGGAGCATCTCTCCGACGACGACCTGAAGGCGCTCCCCCGAGGCGGCCACGACTACCAGAAGGTCTACGCCGCGTTCAAGGCTGCGGCCGAGACCACCGACCAGCCGACGGTCATCTTGGCCAAGACGATCAAGGGCTGGACCC
Source organism: uncultured Acidimicrobiales bacterium (assembly GCA_938091985.1). Classification (GTDB taxonomy): domain Bacteria; phylum Actinomycetota; class Acidimicrobiia; order Acidimicrobiales; family Aldehydirespiratoraceae; genus JAJRXC01. The sequence continues at coordinate 600 of CALKOE010000232.1, forward strand.
TCGGCGAGGGTTTCGAGGGTCGTAACGCCACCCACCAGATCAAGAAGATGACCAAGAAGCAGCTCCTCGAGCTACGTGAGCGGCTCCACGTCGAGGACGAGATTCCGGAGGAAGCGCTGGAAGACGGCATTCCGCCCTACTTCCGTCCCTCGCCCGACTCGCCTGAGCGTGAGTACCTGATGGACCGTCGCCGCGCCCTCGACGGCCCTCTGCCCTCGCGCATCATCCGGCATCGGCGGCCGTTGACGCTTCCGGGCGAGTCGCCCTTCCTCGATCTCCAGAAGGGCTCGGCCGGTCGCCCCGTATCGACGACGATGGCGTTCACTTCACTGCTGCGTGACCTTCTGCGCGACGAAGCGTTCGGCGAGCGCGTCGTGCCGATCGTGCCCGATGAGGCCCGCACCTTCGGCATGGACTCGCTGTTTCGCGAGTTCGGGATCTACGCCCCCACCGGCCAGCTCTACGAGCCGGTCGACCACGATCTCCTGCTCTCCTACACCGAGAGCGAAGACGGCCAGATCCTCGAGGAAGGCATCACCGAGTGCGGCTCGACCGCTTCGTGGATCGCCGCCGGCACCGCCTACGCCAACAACGGCGTGCCGATGGTTCCCTTCTACACGTTCTATTCGATGTTCGGCTTCCAGCGTGTCGGTGACTCCATCTGGGCCGCAGCCGACGCCCGCACCCGAGGCTTCCTCATGGGCGCCACGGCCGGCCGCACGACGCTGCTCGGCGAGGGCCTCCAGCACCAGGACGGCCACAGCATGCTGCTGGCCTCCACGGTGCCGTCATGCGAGGCCTACGACCCGGCCTTTGCCTACGAACTGTCCACGATCGTGCGCGACGGTCTGCACCGGATGTATCCCGACGGCAGCGCCATCGACGGCGAGGACGTCTTCTACTACCTCACCATCTACAACGAGAACTACGAGCAACCTCCCCGCCCAGACCATGTGGAGGACCGCGACATCACGAGCGGCCTCTACAAGTGGGACGACGGGCCGGAGGGCCCCTCGAAGAAGGCCACGATCCTGTTCTCGGGCCCGGCGAACCTGGCCGCGCGTGAAGCGCAGGCCATTCTCGCCGAGTTCCACGACATCTCAGCCGAACTCTGGAGTGTCACCTCCTACAAGCGGCTGCGAGCCGATGCCCTCGACGTCGAGCGCCGGAACCGCCTCCGTCCCGAGGACGAGCCAGACCTGCCCCACATCACCCGCAAGCTCCAGGCCAGCGAGGGTCCGATCGTTGCGGTCTCCGACTGGATGGGCCTCGTGCCCGGACAGGTGAGCAGCTGGGCTCCTCGCCCGATGCGGGTGCTGGGCACGGATGGCTTCGGCCGTTCCGACACACGCGAAGCTCTCCGCAGCTTCTTCGAGGTCGACGCCTTCTCCGTTGTGGTCGCCGTGCTCTACGCGCTCTACGAGACAGGTGCAGTGCCGGCAACGGAGGTCACCGCAGCCATCCAGACCTACGGGATCGACCCCTATCGACCCGACCCTGCGCACCCCGACACCGGAAGCTGAGATGACCGGCACCCTGGCAGTGACCGGAGACGCCTCGGCGGACCGGTTGCTCAACAACGACCCATTGGCGCTCATGATCGGAATGTTGCTCGATCAACAGATCGCGATTGAACTCGCCTTCGTCGGTCCCTCGCGACTCGCGCAACGCCTCGGTGGTTCACTCGACGCCCATCAGATCGCCGCGATGGATCCCGAGGAGTTCGTGGAGATCTGTCGGGCCAAGCCGGCGCTGCACCGCTTCCCAGCGTCGATGGGCGGCCGCATCCAGGAGATGTGCTGCCACCTCGTGGAGCACTACGAAGGCGACGCGGCAGCAATCTGGCGGCGGGTTCGAGTCGCCGATGTGCTGCGGGATCGCCTCGCCGAGGTGCCCGGCTTCGGACCGGAGAAGGTGAAGATCTTCACGGCACTTCTGGCCAAGCGCTTCGGGCGTCAACCGAGCGGCTGGGAAGCAGTCGCCGGAGTGTTCGCCGACGATGAGCTCCGCTCCGTCGCCGATCTCGACTCGCCCGAGGCGCTCATCGCGCTTCGAGAGCGACGCAAGGCCATGAAGGCCGCCGGGAAGTCAAAAGTCGACTGAGTGACTCGCTGCCTCAGGTGGCGGTGATCAGGTCGTTTCGCTTGCGGTCGAGCCAGCCGAGAAAGACGGCGATGGCGCGGGGGTCGTGGCGCAGGTGATGTCCGGCGCCGCCGATGATTCGCAGATCGGCTGAGCCATGCGCATCAGCCACCTCGCGCGCATCGAACACGGGTACGACCTCGTCGTCGGAACCGTGCACGATCATCAGCTCTCGCGGCGCGAGCGCTGCAGCCGCCTGCGATGCCCGGATCGAAGAGATCTCCTCCGCCCAGTCATCGAACGACCGCGGGAACTTGTCGTCGCGCACAATCCCCATCTCTCGGGCGAGCAACAACAGCTTGCGCGGGTTACGGGCCCAGTCTTCGAAATCGGCGGGCACGCCGATCGCGGCCACTCCGTTGATCTCGGGATCGTTCGCACCGACCTCGATAGCCAACGCGCCACCGGTGCCGAACCCTGCGATCCACACACCGTCGCACGGAACCGTCTCGCGCAGGTGCTTCACCGCCCCCTCCAGATCGCGCCGCCAACCGCCGAGCGAAAAGTCGCCCTGGGATTCGCCGACCCCTCGACTCGAGAACGCGAGTGCGGCCCATCCGGCCTCGGTTGCCGCCCGGTCCGCGAGCTCCGGGAAGCTTGCGGTGGAGTTGATTCCTCCACCTGCCTCGGCGGGGAAGCCATGGGCGATCACCAGGCCAGGCTGGGCCGTGGGATGGAGCTGCGCAGGGCGGGCGAGGTGCGCGGCAAGATCATTGCCCTCCACCGTGAACCGACGATCCACGGGGTCAGATCTTCCGCAGGCGATAACCC
>CALKOE010000233.1 GCA_938091985.1 uncultured Acidimicrobiales bacterium
CTCTTCCAAACCGAAGTCACGTCGGCCGACTGGGATGAGACCGACAAGCGATGGACGGTTCGAACCAACCACAACGATGCCGTCCGGGCCCGTTTCATCATCATCTCGAGCGGCCCGCTCCACCGGCCCAAGCTTCCGGGAATCACCGGTATCGACAGGTACCAGGGGCACTCCTTCCACACCAGTCGGTGGGACTACGACTACACCGGCGGCGATCCTGAGGGAAACCTCACCGGATTGCAGGGCAAGCGGGTCGGGATCATCGGCACCGGGGCCACTGCCGTGCAGTGCGTGCCCCACGTCGGGGCTGCGGCCGAAGAGCTGTATGTGTTCCAACGCACCCCGTCATCGATCGATGTGCGCGACAACGCGCCGACCGACCCCGAATGGGCCGCAAGTCTCGAGCCGGGCTGGCATCGCCACCGCATGGAGAACTTCAACACCCTCGTTTCGGGCGGGTTCACCGACACCGATCTGGTGATGGACGGTTGGACCAGCATCATCGGGAAGTTCATCGAGATCGCCCAGAAGACCGGAAGCGACTTCTCCGCCGCGAGCCTCGGGCGCACGATGGAGCTCGCTGACTTCGCGAAGATGAACGAGATTCGATCTCGGGTGGACGCGGTGGTCCGCGACGTCGACACGGCCGAAGCACTCAAGCCTTGGTATCGCCAGTTCTGCAAGCGTCCGTGTTTCCACGACGACTACCTCGACGCCTTCAATAGGCCCAACGTCCACCTGGTCGACACCGACGGCCGCGGCGTCGAACAGGTCACTGAGAGCGGCGTGGTCGTCGATGGAACCGAATACGAACTCGACTGTTTGATCTTCGCGACCGGCTTCGAGGTCGGCACGAGCTACACGCGTCGTTCGGGGTGCGACCTCACCGGCGTCGATGGACTGCGCCTTTCTGAGAAGTGGGATGACGGAGTTCGCACACTCCACGGCATCTTCAGCCGCGGCTTTCCCAACTGCTTCATCGTCAGTCAGACGCAGGGCGGCTTCACCGCCAACTATCCGCACATGCTCGATGAAGTCGGCACTCACATCGCTTACGTGATCGCTGAGTTGGCGCGCCGCGGGCAGACGCGGGTGGAAGTGACTCCCGAGGCGGAAGACGCGTGGGTCGAGGAGATCATCTCGAGCGCCCGCGACACGGCCGCGTTTCAGGAAAGCTGCACCCCCGGCTACTACAACAACGAGGGGATGCCGACTGGCCGAGCCGCGCAGAACGGTAGCTACGGCAAGGGCAACATGAAGTTCTTCTCGCTCATCGCCGACTGGCGTGACGAGGGTTCGCTCGCCGGACTCGAGTTCGACGCCTGACGTCGGCTTCGTCCTGGCCCGTTGTCCTGGCTAGGGTGGCCGCAATTCACCAACACCTGGCGCAATCGGAGACCTACCAGTGACTGCCATCGGGGCCCTGCCCACTCGTTCAACCCTGCTCGACACGATCCCTCGGACCGTCGTTCGAGACGTCGTGGCCGTCGTCGGATTCGCGCTCTTCACTGCAGCCGCCGCACAGGTCTCCTTCTCCCTCGGTTTCACGCCGGTCCCGCTCACTGGCCAGACATTCGCCGTCCTGCTCGCCGGCGGCGCCCTCGGGTCACAGCGCGGCGCTGCATCGCAGCTGCTCTATGTGGCAATGGGTGCGATCGGCCTGCCGTTCTATTCTGATGCGAAAGGTGGCTGGGAAGTGGCGACCGGCTCCACCGCCGGCTATCTGGTGGGCTTCATCGTTGCGGCGTACTTCGTCGGCTGGTTGGCTGAACGTGGCCAGGACCGCCAGCTCGCCACCTCGATCAGTGCCTTCGTTGCCGGCAGCGTCATCATCTACACCCTCGGCGCCGGTTGGCTTGCCTACGACCTCGGCATTCCGCTCACCGCCGAGATCGGCGAGCCCAGCGCGATCGCCTACGGCGTGGCTCCCTTCGTGGTCGGTGACATCTTGAAGGCCCTCCTCGCCGGTGCGTTGCTTCCGGCAGCGTGGCGTCTCACGAAGCGCTGAAATCCGGCCCCAAACGGGGCGATAATATGACCCTTCGGGGATTACCGGTCTAGGGTCGGCGACATGTCGCCCACCTCGACCTTGCTCGCTCCTGTTCTCCGGTCGATGCTCGACACGAGCGACACACAGTTCTTCCAGAACCGTGCCGACATGCTCGAGCAGCTGCAGATCATCGAGGAGCTGCTGGACGAGGCGGAAGCCGGTGGCGGCCCCGAACGAACAGCGCGCCTACGGTCGCGCGACAAGCTTCCGATTCGTGAGCGCATCGCCAACGTGCTCGATCCCGATAGTCCGTTCCTCGAGATCAGTCCGCTCGCCGCCTACAACTCGGACTATGTGATGGGCGGCGGCATGGTGGTCGGCATCGGCGTGATCGCCGGTGTGGAGTGCGTGATCATGGGCAACGACCCCACGGTGCTCGCGGGCGCACTGACCCCGTATGCGGGCAAGAAGTGGATGCGGGCGCTCGAGATCGCCCGTGACAACAAGATCCCCTATGTCTCGTTCGTCGAGTCGGCGGGCGGTGATCTGAGGGTCGAGACCGGTGGCGGTGAGGGCCGTCGGCGCGTCCAGACGGAACACTTCGCAGAGAGCGGCCGCTTCTTCTACGAGATGATCGAGTTGTCGAAGCTGGAGATCCCCACAATCTGTGTGGTCTTCGGGTCGTCCACTGCGGGTGGGGCGTATCAACCAGGTCTCTCCGACTACACGATCATGGTGAAGGAGCAGTCGAAGATGTTCCTGGCCGGTCCTCCGCTGGTCAAGATGGCCACCGGGGAGGAGACCGACGACGAGACCCTCGGTGGGGCTGAGATGCACACCACGGTTTCCGGAGGCGGCGACTACTTCGCAGAAGACGAGATGGACGCGCTGCGTATGTGCCGCGAAGTGGTGTCGCATCTCAATTGGCGAAAGTCTGGCCCGCCCCCGAGATTCGATGTGGAGCCGCCGGCCTACGACGCCGAAGAGCTCCTCGGCATCGTGAGTCGCGACCTCGTGAAACCGGTCGACGTGCGTGACGTGATCGCCCGGGTGGTCGACGGCTCTCGATTCGAGGAGTTCAAGCCGCGGTGGGGTGCCACGCTCGTTTGTGGCTGGGCGTCGATCCACGGATACCCCGTAGGTGTTCTCGGCAACAACGGGCCGCTCTACCCCGATGCAGCGCAGAAGGCAGCCCACTTCATCCAGCTCAACAACCAGCTCGACGTGCCGCTGGTCTTTCTCCAGAACATCACTGGCTACATGGTGGGCAAAGACTTCGAGGCCGACGGGATCATCAAGAAGGGTTCCCAGATGATCAATGCGGTCACGAACTCGACGGTGCCGCACCTGACCGTGATTCTGGGTTCGTCCTACGGCGCCGGCACCTACGGAATGTCGGGCCGGGCCTTCGGCAACCGCTTCACGTTCCTCTGGCCGACCGCCAAGATCGCGGTGATGGGACCGAAGCAGATCGCCGGCGTCATGAGCCAGGTTCGCAGGGGGCAGGCGGCTCGGGCGGGCGTCGAATTCGACGAAGCGGCCGATGCCGAAACCGTGGCTGCGGTGGAAGCGATTCAGGAGAAAGGCTCGCTCGCACTGAGGGCCACCGGAGCCATCACGGACGACGGGATCATCGACCCGCGCGACACGCGTGACGCGCTCGGAATGTGTCTCTCGGTGGTGCGTGCCGCCGACATAGAAGGTGCCGACGGCTACGGAGTGTTTCGGCTGTGAGTACTTCTCGATATCACACGCTCCTCGTGGCCAACCGCGGCGAGATCGCTCGACGGATCTTTCGCACCGCTCGGCAGATGGGTCTGCGAACCGTCGCAGTCTTCGTCGAGGCCGACTCCGATGCGCTCTTCGTGCAGGAAGCCGACGAGGCACTGCGAATCGAGAGCTATCTCGATGCCGACGCCATCGTGAACGCAGCGCAGATCAGCGGCGCAGGGGCGGTCCATCCGGGCTACGGATTCCTGGCGGAGAACTCCGACTTCGCGAGTGCGGTGGCTGCTGCTGGCATCGTCTGGGTGGGCCCCTCGGTGGAGGCCATCGTGTCGATGGGCGACAAGATCGAGGCGAAGAAGCTCGCGGTGGCGGCCGGCGTCCCGGTGCTCGAGTCCACGGCTGACCCTGCAGAGTTCGCATCG
>CALKOE010000234.1 GCA_938091985.1 uncultured Acidimicrobiales bacterium
CCGGCGAGGTATTCCGGATCCGTGGTCGCTACGACCTCATTGCTCCACTGGAGCAGGTCGCGGTGGTGTTCTCGAGGCGCACCGAGCAGATCCCCGATCACTTGCATCGGCAGCGGCATCGCCACCTCGGTCGTGAAGTCGAAGGGCTCGCGGTCGAGATGGCCGTCGAGTAGGGCGGCGGCCAACTCGCGGGTGGGATCCTCGAGCTCGGCGATGGTTCGAGGGGTGAAGCTACGGTTCACGAGCTTGCGGTTCGCGGTGTGCTCCGGTGGGTCCATCGTGAGCAGCTGTTTGAGCTTCGATGAGCCATCGTCGTTCGACTCGAGTGCCACCTTCTCGAAGCTGTTGGCCAGCAGCTCTTCGAGTTCGTCGCCGGCGCCGAGTCCGGTCACGCCGCCGTGGTCTTCGTCCGATGACATCGCGTGCGGGCATCGACCGAGCTCTACGACCTGCTCATGGCCTGAGACAACCCAGAAACCGGCCTCTCCATCACGGCCCGGATCGCGCCACACGGGCGCGTCTCGGCGCTTCTCTGCGAACCACTCGTGGGGAATGCCGTCGCGGGCCCACCGATCCAGGTCGAGCAGGTCGATGTCGGTCATGGCACCGACCTTTTCATCATCTCAGCGGATCTCGGCAATCCGTGGTGCACCCAGGTCAGGAGGGCGTCCAGCATCCGTCGCCGAACGGGCTCGCCAGCTCAACCCCGTCGGCGTCCGTCACCCTGACCGTGAGCTCAACCTGCAGCTCCTTGACCTCGATGGAATCGATCGCGGCGCCGCTCACCACCACCTCCAGCGTCGACGGGTCGAGCCACTGGAGCGCGCCCTCGGTGTCAACGATGAGCCCGAAGTCTTCATCGAACACCCGGATGTCGGGCGAGCCGTCATTGTTCCACCCGGCGTCGACGGTGAAGCCGCCGGCCGGGTCGACCGTGCCGGTGTTGGGGTCGTGGTTCACCACGAAGCGCGGGTTGTACCAGCGGGTCTGATCGTCAGTGGAAACCGTCTCGCCATCACCGGCGACCGTCATGGTGAACACATGAGAGCCGGAGCGATACGACGAGTGGGTGATCATCGCGGCCAGTCGGGCCCGACCCTCGATGTCGTCGGCGACGGCGTCGATGGCCGCCTGGTCAACGGGATCGGCAACCGAGTCGCCCACCGTGCACTCGGCTTGTGGTGGTGCCGTTGATCCGACCGACTCCGGTTCATTTGTGTCGTCGGTCGGGTCATCGATCGGGTCTGGGATGCTCGAACCGACCGAGACGTCATCGGTCTCGACGGCGTCGTCTCGTCGGGCGTGTTCGGCCGATTCGGATCGCTCCCGATGTTCATGCGTCCGCTTCCTGTGATCTGTCCGAGGGCTCTCGTGACCGCGTCGGCCCGCGACCGCGCCAGCTTCTCGAGCACGGCGTCTTTGTAGTCCGGGTCGTTTCCGTACTCCGCTTCAGTGCGCCCACCTTGAAGTTCCTCCAGCTCCGCCGTCGACAGCCCCGATCGAGAGGTAGCGATGACCGTGCCGGTCTCGACGTCGACCTGGCGGGTATAGGCGTTCCAGACCACATGAGGATCACCGTCGGAATCGAACTCGACCGACGGGATCACTTCGATCGTGAGGATCGACGTGGCCGGCGGCGCTTCGCCGTCGCGGGGCAGCAGCGTGCCGTCTTCCCCCACGCGGGCGGTGATGGTGATCTTCTCGCCGATCTCCACCGGCGCGTCCTTGCTGCCGGCGAGGACCCGCTCGAATTCGGTCGTGGTGCTGAGGCCGGCGATCTTCACGCCGGCGTCCTGGGCCCCGGCCAGCACTTGCTGCTCGGCCGCCCGTTGCTCCGCGCTCACCGTGCCCGGCTGGTTGCCCGGTTCCGGAGTTGTCTCGTCGGCCATGATCGCACCCCGTTGTGGACGCTAACCGAGCATCCACAACCCTTGCCGAGAACTCAGTTCAGCAAGTCCTTCGCCACGTCGTGGAAGAGGTCGGTGCTGAGCCGCAAGGACTCGACATCGATGCGTTCGTCGTTGCCGTGAAACCGCTGCGCGAACGAGCCGACATCGAGCTCGGGGCTGAACAGGCCGGCGCCGTAGGCAACCGAACCCATCTCCCGGTAGATCCGCGAATCAGTGAACCCCACGATGAACTGGGGCGCGATCTGCGCCCCGGGGAACGGCTTTTCCACTGCTCGCTGGAGGCTGTGCCACAGCGGTGTATCGGCCGGGCTCGTGCTGGCTGCGTCGGTCTGAATCACCTCAACGGAGACCTTCTCGGCCAGATCTCCGAGCGCCGCATCGAGATGCGCTTGCACCTCGTCGGCGTTGTCGCCAGGCATCGTGCGGATGTCGACATTGATGTCGACCGAATCGGGGATGACATTGGTCTTCATCCGATTCCCGCCGCTCTCGAGCAGGTTCGGCGAGAACGTGGTGTGGGTGCACGAATAGAAGTGCGACGCCCGGGCCGCGTCGGGAAGCTCGTGGAGCAACCCGTCGAGACGGTCCGAGTCGAGCATGGCCGCCTTCGTCTCGTCGTCGACCGGAAGGTTGGCCACATGCTGGGGCCAGAGCTCGTGGAAGCGTGGCGGTGGCCGGTAGTCGGCAAGGCGCTGCACCACGGCGGCCGCCTTCACGAGCGCGTTGTCGCTGCGAAACGGGCGCGAGCCGTGGCCAGGGGTGCCCTTCACCCGCAAGCGGCGCCAGGCGACGCCCTTCTCGGCCACATTGATACCTTTTTCGATCAAGCCCTCCTCCTCGTCTTCGCGTTTGCTGTGCAACATGGACTGGCCTACTGCACGGCTTACCGCGGCCCTCGCTTTCATGGATTTTGTCTGTGACTCCTCATGCTCACCATCTGCTG
>CALKOE010000235.1 GCA_938091985.1 uncultured Acidimicrobiales bacterium
GAGCGCTGGCAGTGGCCTCGTCGGCCGAGAAAGATGCCGCGCTCCACGCGGCCGCCGATCTGCTTGTGGCCAACTCCGAGCCGATCATCGCCGCCAATCGGGTCGATGTGGACCGAGCGGAGTCGAGCGGCATGGCCGCTCCTCTGGTCGATCGACTCCGGCTCGACGTCGCCCGGATCGAGAGCATGGCCGGTGGCCTCCGCCAGGTCGCAGCGCTCGCTGACCCCGTCGGGCAGGTGAGCGACGGCTGGGTCCGCCCCAATGGGCTGCGGATCGAGCGTGTCCACGTGCCCTTGGGCGTTGTCGCGATCATCTATGAGAGCCGCCCCAACGTCACCAGCGATGCGTTCGGCCTCTGTCTGAAATCCGGCAATGCTGCGTTCCTGCGGGGTTCGTCGTCTGCAATCGACTCGAATCTCGCGATCTCCGTCGTGTTGCGCGACGCACTGGCCAAGGTGGGCTTGCCCGAAGACGCACTCCTGGTGGTCGACGACACGAGACGTGAAGCAGCCGTGGAGTTCATGCAGCAGCGCGGCTTTGTCGACTGCCTCATTCCTCGGGGTGGCCCCACGCTGATCCAGTCGATTCTCGACAACGCGACCGTTCCTTACGTGATCGACGGCGCAGGCAACTGCCACGTCTACGTCGATGCTGCAGCCGACCTGGACATGGCCCGCGAGATCGTGTTCAACGCCAAGACCCAGCGCACCGGTGTGTGCAACGCAGCCGAGTCGCTCGTCGTGCACGCCGACGTGGCTGCACAGTTCCTGCCGATGGCGGCTGCGTCGCTCGAGGGTGTGGAGTTGGTAGGCGATGAAGCCTCCCGGAGGATTGTCGATTCGATCGGTGTCGCCACCGATGTGGACTTCGCTACCGAGTTCCTCGACATGAAGATGAGCGTCAAGGTGGTTGCCGACCTCGACGAGGCCATCGAGCACATCAACGACACGTCGACCGGTCACAGCGAGGCGATCATCACGAGCGACATCGCGACCGCCGACCGCTTCACTCGCGAGGTCGACGCCGCCGCGGTGTTGGTCAATGCGTCGACTCGCTTCGTCGACGGAGAAGAGTTCGGCTTCGGTGCCGAGATCGGCATTTCCACCCAGAAGCTTCACGCCCGGGGCCCGATGGGTCTCGAACAGCTGACCACCCGCAAGTTCATCGTGCGCGGCGATGGCCAGGTGCGCGGCTGAGCGCCAGCCCATCCGCGGAAACCGGTTACGGCACCGTGGTTAACGCCCGCTAACCTCAGTCCTCATGTCGTATCGATTCGAAGACGTCGCGTCCGTCAAAGACGACCTGCAGAAGGTCGACTACCTCTCCGACGAGGGCATTGCCGGCGTGGTGTACCTCGCCGACAGGCTCCAGAAGCCGATTCTGGTGGAGGGTCCGGCCGGCACCGGCAAGACCGAGCTCGCGAAGAGCGTCGCCAAGATCTGCGATGCCCGCCTCATTCGGCTCCAGTGCTACGAGGGTCTCGACGAGGCCAAGGCGCTCTACGAGTGGAACTACAAGAAGCAGCTGTTGCGTATCCAGACCGAGCGTGGCGACGACCACGAGTGGGCCGACATCTCCGACGACATCTTCTCCGACGAGTTCCTGCTCACCCGACCGCTGCTCGAGGCAATCACGGCCGACGAGCCGGTTGTGCTGCTCATCGATGAGGTCGACCGCGTCGAGATGGAGACCGAAGCACTTCTGCTCGAGATCCTCTCCGACTACCAGGTGTCGATTCCCGAGTTGGGCACGATCGAGGCGAAGCAGATCCCCCTCGTCTTCCTCACGTCCAACAACACCCGTGAACTCTCCGAGGCCCTGAAGCGTCGCTGCCTCTACCTCCACGTCGACTACCCCGACATGGAGCGCGAGAAAGAAATCGTCCTCACCAAGGTTCCGGACATCAGCGAGAACCTCGCCGATCAGGTCGCTCGTGTCGTGCGCTCGATCCGCCAGATCGAACTGAAGAAGCACCCATCGGTGTCGGAGACGCTCGATTGGGCGAAGACTCTCGTGTTGCTCGGTGTCGAGAAAATCGACGAGAGGACCGCGACCGACACGATCAACATCCTCCTGAAGTACCAGAGCGACATCACCAAGGCCGTGAAGGAACTCAGCACAGCCGACGGCGTCACGGTCTGATCGGTCGAGCCGATGGCTGTCACCGATACCGGCGAAGAGGTTCCGCCCGAGCTGGGTGAACCGATTCTCGAACTGCTCAACGGGTTCATCGTCGAGCTCCGCAACGCCGGTCTGCCGGTGTCTCTCACGGAGAATCTCGACGCGATGGAGGCGGTTCGCCACGTCCCCATCGGCGAACGCGAGACCTTCAAATACGCCCTCGCCGCAACGCTGGTGAAGCACTCCAACCATTGGAAGGCGTTCGAGACGGTCTTCGAGGTCTATTTCTCCCTCCGCGGTCAGGAATACGCGATCGGTGATGGCGACGACGAGCTATCTGAGCTCGGCGACGACGACATGGATCAGGAGGGCGCAGAAGGTGCCGGCGACCAGCAAGGTGGCGGCGGGGGAGAGAGCCTCACGCCCGAAGAGCTGGCCGAGATGCTCTTCCAA
>CALKOE010000236.1 GCA_938091985.1 uncultured Acidimicrobiales bacterium
GCACCGGCGACATCGCAGAGATCGATGACGCAGGTCGGCTCCGGATCGTCGGACGGATCAAGGATGTGGCGATCCGCAACGGGCTGAAGGTCGCGTTGCCCGAGGTCGAGTTGGCCGTCGCCAGGCTCGAAGGGATCGACGCATGCGCCGCCTACAGAGTCGCGGACCCCGAGACCGGAGAACATGTCGGTATCGCGGTGAGCGCCCGAACCGTCCCCGAACTCGCCGCCATCAATCGGTTGTTGCTGGCTGCGGGACTCTCGAAGTCGAAGCTGCCAGAAGAACTCGTGATCTGGTCCGGTGCGTTTCCCTACACCGATACCGGAAAGCTGATGCGGCTCGATGTGTCCGAGCGGGCGCGGGACCTACCGAAGCAGGTCGTGGCTCGGCTGGAGCTCTGAAGTCGGTCGGCGACTACTTCGCAGACTCGTCGAGACCGATGGCGTTCGCCCACAGGAGGGTCACCTGATCGACGGCGGCGTCGAATTCGTAGTCGGCCCACTTCTCGATCAACCACAGTTCGGCGAAGCGTCCGATCATCGAACCGAGCGCCAGCGCCGCGATCGCGGGGTCGACGGACGGATCGGCATGCTTGGCGGTCTGGAGGCGGCGAATTGCCTGCTCGGCCCGTTCGGCGAAGTGCTTTTGGCGCTGGATACGGGCGGCGTTCACTTGTTCGTCGTATCGGGAGACTTCTTCGATCACGCCCATGATCGGACCGTTGTCTCGGTAGCGCTGCAGGTAGCGACGGTTGGCCCGGCGAATGCGTTCGAGTTCTGGTTGATCAGACGCCACGTGTGGCTCCGGGTCGACCTCGGGCGCCGTGAGCAACGCCTCGTTGACCTCGGCGACCTCGCGAAAGACCTGCTCTTTGGACTCGAAGTAGTGGTAGAAGGAGCCGTGGGAGAGACCGGCCCGCTCGGCGATGTCGGAGATCCGGGCATCAAGGAACCCGGTTGCCTCAAACTCCTGCTGGGCAGCCTCGAGCAGGCGTGAACGTGTGGCTGCGCCCTTGCGCGACCGCGGCGCCGACGTGCTGGATTCGGGCGAGGACTTCGCTTTGGGCACGGGGTCTCACTTTCACGCTGAAGTTATGACTTCGACGTCATTGTAGAAGCCGAGACCGGCGCCGGGTCTCATCCGTCGGCAAGAAGAAGCGCTGAGGGAAACCCCGGGTGGCGGCCGCCGGTCCTCAAACTGAGCCCGAGCTCTCTGCTGAGCGAGGCCGCGGTTCCGAGTAGTCCATCGAGCGCGAGCACTCGGCTGTGAAGATGGTGATGGTCGAGTTCGGTCGTGAAGCCGATCCCGCCCAGCACTTGAAGGGAACGCTCGCAGGCGCGTCGACCGTTTCGACCGGCGAGTGCCTTCACGACGGCGTCGAATCCGACCGGGAGGTCGTCGCCGAGGCGCAGGGCGTGCAGCGCGGTCGAGTCGAGTGCAACGCAGTCCGTCTGGGCCCATGCGAGCAGGTGCCGCACCGCCTGGAACTCGCCGATCGCCTGGCCGAACTGTTCCCGTTGGCCCGCGTAGTCGACCGCGAGTTCGAGTGCCTTCTCCGCGGCGCCGAGGATCTCCAGGGAGATCGCGATGCGCCCGATGGCGAGGCTTCGCTCCCGCGCCGTTGCGGCGCAGGCTTCGTCGATCGTGGACGGCAGTACGTCGACGTCGATCTGGATCTCGTGGAGTGGCAGTCGGCCCGGAACGTCGATGCGCCGCAGGGAAACGTCGGCCGCGGCGACGATCGTCGCGCCGGCGCCTGGTCGGTCGATCAGGAGCTCTCGATCGGCCGGATCTCCTACGACGACCCAAACAACGCCGCGGGTCTTCGACCGGCGTCGGATTGCGCTCATCACCGAGCCCGCGACCCGGTCAGTGTGCTCGAGGTACGGCTGAGCCAGTAGCCCTCCGAGTGCAGCCGAAGATCCGAGTTCGCTTCCTTGGGCGCGAAAGACCGCGTAGATCGCCGGTCTGAGTTCCGGGTCGTCGAGGTGGGCCAAGAGCTCCCACCAGCCCAAAGAGCGAAGCGCCTCTTCGCCATCGGAGGAGGCGAAGGCCGTGCGGGCGACATCGAGGAACTCAGCCTCGGCATGGAGGTCCGCAGTCATGGCAGCCGAAGCGTCTGTTTGGCGATTGTTTCGAGCTGCATCTGCTGGGACCCGCCGTAGACGGTCACGATCCGCGAGAACAGATATTCCTGCCGGCGCATCGCGGTCTCGTCATCCTGCACACCGATGGCGAGGTCAGCGTCGAGGTCGTAGCGCCAGCTGTTGACCGACCGTTCGGCTTCGCAGAGGAGCAGCTTGGTGAAGGCGGCCTTCGGACCCAAGGGGTCGTCGGCTGCGTGCGCATGTAGACCTGCGTGTGACGTCGTTGTCACCGCGGCGAGGTCGAGCAGGGCGTCGCCCAACTGGGCATCGCTGTCGGCGCCTCCGTGTTCGAGACCATCGGTCAGCTGTTGGTAGAGGAAGCAGTGCCGGAACCAGGCGAATGTGCCGCGCTCATGGCTGAGGATGTGCATCGCCACCTTCCAGCCTCCGTCGAGATGGCCCACGATGCGCGCGTCGCTGACGTGGACGTCGTCGAACGTCACCTCGGCCAGTTCGTCGGTGCCGTTCGCCTGTTCGATCGCTCGAACTTCGACCCCGGGCGATCGAAGGTCGACGATGAACGCGGTCAACCCGCGATGACGTGACTCCGGCGTGCCGGTGCGAGCCAGCACGAGACACCAGGTTGCGTAGCGAGCCCAACTGGTCCAAATCTTGCGACCGTTGATCTTGAACCCACCATCGCCGGCAACCGCCACGGTGCGCAGGCTGGCGAGATCGGAACCGGCATCCGGTTCCGAGAATCCCTGGGCCCACAGCTCCTGGCCCGACAAGAGCGCGGGCAGCGCCTGCGACACGAAGTCCGGCGGCCCCATAGCGACCAGCGCCGGGGCCAGGATCTCGAGATGCTCGAAGAGTGCCATTCCTGGCACGTGGTGGCGACTGAGCGTTTCCCAGAACGCGCCGCGATGCAGGATCGTGCCGCCGAGCCCTCCGGACTCTTCGGGCCACCCGTAGCGGGACCACCCGGCATCGTGGAGATCGCGCATCATCGCGGCCATCGCCGATACGCGGTCGGCGTAGTTCGGCAGCGGCGCGGTCGCGGCGCGAAGGCTGTCGGGAGGAGCAGCCAACCAGTGCTCGAATCCGGCGGCGTAGGCGCGCACGTCGTGAAGCGGATCCGTCGCGACCTTTTCCAAAGCTGACATCAAAGTCAATATTAGGAGCCGGAGGGCCTCTGGCGCAAAGCCGTCGGGGGGTGTGTCACGCGCTTCTCGTGTCGTGGCGCTCTACGACAAGCGTCCCCATGGTGCGTCCCATGCGGCCATCGGTATCGAAGAGGTCGGCAGTCTTGAAGCCGGTTCCGACCGAGTCGACTACGCATTCGGATCTCAATCCGATCCAGGACCCGACAGGCTCTCTCGCGAAGTGGATGGTGAGGTCGGCGTTTCGAAACGACCATGTGTCGTAGGGGAGTTGACGCACCACGGCGTTGCTCGCGTAGTCGGCGGCCACCGCGGCGATCTCAGTCCCCTTGAGGGTCGTGCCCTCGACCACCGGGACGACCATGCTGATCCAGTCGTGGGTTCGCCGGTCGCCCTCGACCCGCGTCCGTTGCAGGACCAGGCTGCTGCTGTCGAAGGAGTCCCACCCGACCTGGGCCGCCGCACTTCGGTTCGGCTCGTCCATCGCTGGGACAGCGGAAGGGTCGAACGGGCTCTCGTGCGCAAGCGCCTTGGCCGGGAGTTCCAGGTTCCCGCGGCGAACGATGACACTGGTGGCTGTCGCGACCTCCTTGCCGCTTGCGAGCAGGGTGGCGCTTTGTCGTTGCACGCGGCTGCCCCCCGTCGGCTCGCTTCGGTGGAGAGTGAGTGGCTCCATCGGAACGGGAGCCAGAATCTCCACGGTCAAGCGAGCGAGGGTGTTCTCGGCGGGCGTGAGTTGGCCGGCGAGCAACGCAGCGATGGGGGCGCCATGAACGAGGCGCCGGTCCCAGGGGCCGACCGCCGCCTGTGTGGGCACGAATCGAGATGACCCGTCCTGCTCGAAAAGCGCTGTCGCTGACATGTCGGAATCGTACTCCCAGTAGATATCGACGTCGAAGTCAGATTGTGGCATCGTCGGGTGGTGAGCGAACACATGGGGTGGCAGCCGCAGCCGCGGCCGAGTTGGGTAACCAAGCTGAATCTTGTGGGCGCGAACCGCGGGTCTCCTGCGAACTTCGTCTCGCTCGATGAAGCCTCCTTGATCGAGGCCGCGCAGGCGGCGACCGGCCTCGCTGACTTCGGTGGCGACGAGTGGCGTGAGCCGTTTCGGCTGCTGATCGGCGACCTCGACGAACTCGCGGAGCTGACACTTGCAGGCAGGATCATGGCCCGCTCGGAGCTGGTGCGATCCCTCATGGTCCGCTTGCAGATGGCCGACGTCGAACGGCAGCACCCCGAGATCCTCGACCAGCCGGTCGACGCTCCGATCTTCATCACCGGGATGGGGCGCACGGGCACGTCGATCCTGTTCGAGCTCCTGGCCGAGGATCCGTCCCTGCGGGCCCCCATGGCTTGGGAACTGCGATATCCCTCGCCGCCGCCGGAAACTGCGACCCGCGACCGCGACCCTCGGATCGCAATGGCCACGGCCGACACCGGCATGTGGACCGAGATCACCCCCGAGTTCCTGGCCATTCACGAGACCCACCCGGATGGCCCCGACGAGGACTCTTCCGGGCAGATCCACGAGTTCACATCGCCGGTCTGGACCGCCACGCACCGGGCACCGAACTACGAGGCATGGCTCCAGGGCAGCGGGATGACCCAGGCATTCCGGTTCCACCGACGCTTGCTCCAGCATCTCCAGTGGAGAGATCCCGGGCAGTGGATTCTGAAGGCGCCGTCGCACATGTCGTGCCTGCCCAGCCTGTTCGCGGAGTACCCGGACGCTCGGGTGATCATGACCCACCGCGACCCTGTGAAGGTGTTGGCGTCGACCGCGAACATGCTCTCCACGCTGCGTTGGCAGCGCTCGGATCGGGTGGATCACGAGGAGATCGCCCAGACCATCGGGTTCGGCTATCCGATTCTGCTCGACATGGTCATCCAGCAGCGCGACTCCGGCGAGGTCCCCGGCGATCGGTTCTTCGATGTCCGCTTCGCGGATCTGATGCAGGATCACCTCGCGACAATCCGCAGCCTCTATGACCAGCTCGGAATGGAGCTGAGCGAAGAAACTGCGGGTCGAATGCGGTCGTATGTCGAGAACCGTCCGAAGGGACGACATGGCGCATCGAACTATCGATTCGAACACATGGGCCTCGACCTCGACGCCACACGAGCGATGTTTGCGGGCTACATGGAGCGCTTCGACGTCCCGGAGGAGGACGTGTGAGCGGGGAGACTGAGGAGGTCGACGGCGCCTGGGTCGACTTCGCCGCGCGCCTTGCCGCGGCAGGCGCGAGCATCACCGGCCCGGAATTCCCGAGCGACTCGCGCATGCGGGCTGAGGGATACCGCTATGTCACGCGACTCACCGCACTGGCGCTGCAGCTCTACCTGGAGTTCGGCGATGCCGATCGACCCTCCTTCTTTCGGTATGGCGGCAACACCACGCCCTTCGGCGCCACCAACTGTGACAACCAGTACCTGCGGGCGTTCGTCGACCCCGGGGGCATCTACCGGGTGCATGGTCACGTCGGTGGGCTCCAGGAACTCCTCTTCTCGGTTCAGGACGGCGAGATGGTGCTGGGCAAGACCGCAGTGCTCGCCGAGCTCTCCTTGGCTGACCTGGAGATCGGCGACGATGGCTCACTCGACCTGGTCCTCGGCGGGCCGGAACTGGGAGGCAACTGGATGCCGCTCGCCGACGACGCGGTCTATCTCAACGTTCGCCAGTTCATCTCCGACTGGGAACTCGACCCGATCGCCACGCTGCACATCGATCGCATCGACGATGGCGCGGCGACAGAGCCGGCAACTGCCACGCCCGTCGACATCGCCGCTGGGCTCGACCGTGCCGCAACCTGGATCGAGGCCAGCGTTCCGTTCTGGAACCAGTATTCCGACGGCATGCGAGCCGGGCTACCGGTCAATGAATTGTCTGCGCCCAACCGACCGGTTGGCGGAGCCGTCAACATGCTGCATGGCGGGTCTCGCTGGTCGCTCGCGCCGCAGGAGGCGCTCGTCGTGGAATTCGAAGACGTGGAGGCGACCTACTGGTCGATCCAGACCTACATGCTCGGCTGGCTGCAGCCCCTCGACTTCGCCCGGCGAGTGACCAGTCTCAACGACGCACAGGTCCAGCGAGACAACGATGGTCGCGTTCGGGTGGTGCTCGCCCACGAGGACCCCGGCGTGCAGAACTGGCTCGACACCTCAGGCCTGCCCGACGGCCTGGTTTCCTATCGGTGGATCAATCCTGAGCGAGAGGCCGGGCCGGCTTCGACCGTCGTGGCGCTGGCATCGGTCAGAGACCATCTGCCCGCGACGACGCCGGCGTTCACTACAGAGGATCGAAGGGCTCAGATCGCCGCCCGAATACGAGGAATCGATCGCCGCTTCCACCGCTGACTTGCGAGAACGCCTACTTTCGAGAACAAGGACCTTCACCATGGGATACTCCGCCGCCGACGAACGCTTCACCCATCAGCTCCCGCGCCCGTTCGACGAGATGCACCACCCCCACGGGAGCTGGTCGGATCGTTGCTACTTCTTCGTCCATTCGCCCGATGGTTCGCTCCTCGTCACCAGCGGGTACGGGAACAACCCCAATCAGGGCCGGTCGAATGCCTACGGCAAGGTTGCGCTCGGCGATGGACGGCACTGGGATCTCACGGCCGGCCGACGCATCACCGCGTCCGACCAACACGAGCTTGCGTCCGGGCCGATGAAGTGGACCTGTCTCGAGCCGCTGAAGAGATGGCGAATCGAGCTCGGGCCAAACCCATCGGGGATCGAATGGGACATGGAGTACGAGGCCCGCGCTCCGATGTGGGAACTACTCCCGATGCACGTCGAGGTCGACGGGCGCCTCCTGGTCGACATGTACCACATGAAAGAATCGGGTCGATATCGAGGCTGGGTTGAGATCGACGGTGAGCGGACGTCGCTCGATGGATTCCCCGGGGGTCGCGACCGCACGTTCGGGGTCCGCGTCGCCGACGAACTCGACTTCTGGCTCTGGCTCGACATCGGTTTCGAAGACCGTGCCATCCAAGCCTGGGTCATCGAGTCACACGATGGCTCAGTGCAGTACGTCGACGGAGGGATCACCCACGTCGATGGCACATTGTCCAAGCGGTTCGTGAAGATCGATCACGAGATGCAATTCGAGGGTGACCGCAAGCGACCGTCGCGAACGGAGATCGTCTTCACCGACGAGGACGGTGTCGAGCATCGCGTGACCGGCGAGGCAGCGTTCCAGGACGTGAACGTCTACTACGGCCAACCGTTGGACAAGATGACGGTCGAACGCCCCGAAAACGGCGGGTACTTCCTCCACTATCCCTGGGACAGCACCGATCGCGACGAGCTCGTGGCGGTGGAAGAACGTTCCATGTCGATCGATCAGCTGATGCACTTCGACTACGACGGCATGTCCGGCCACGGCATCTTCGAGATCCTCACCGGTGGACAGGGTCCGGCCAAGTACCCGAACTGGCCGGCCATGGACATGTCTGCATTCCGACAGCGGGCCAAGGGCGAGGACGCCTGATGGCGGCCGCGCGACGACACCACACCCCAGGAGCAGAACATGAATGAAGCCCACATCGTTTCGACCGCGCGCACGCCGATCGGCACGGCCTTCAAGGGCTCGCTGGTCGACGTCGACGCGTTCGATCTGAGCACGACCGTAGTGAAGGAATCCGTCGCTCGATCGGGTGTCGACCCATTGATGGTCGACGACCTCGTGCTCGGCGAATCTCTCTACGGCGGCGGCGACGTCGCTCGCCATGCGGCAATCACTTCAGGAATGACCCACGTCCCTGGGCTTGCGCACAATCGGCACTGTGCCTCCGGACTCGCGTCGGTCGTCACGGCCGCCTCCAGCATTCGGTCAGCAATGGACCGCGTGGTCATCGCCGGAGGCGTGCAATCGACCTCGACGAGCCCTCGGTCCACGCGCCGGACTCCCGGGACCGACGACTGGGGCGACTGGATGTCGCCGAGTCATCCGGCGACACCAGATGCGCCGGCCTTCGACATGACCATCACAGTGGGATGGAATGCCGCGGTCGAAGCCGGCGTCACGCGCGAGGAGATGGACGCATGGTCGCTTCGGTCGCATCAGCGGGCCGTTGCCGGCATTGATACCGGCGCTTTCGCCGCCGAACTCGTTCCGGTCGAGGTCACGGATCGCGACGGCACGACCCACTTGTTCGAGACCGACGAGCATCCCCGCCGTTCGACCACGCTCGAGAAGTTGGCGGCACTCCCGCCCCTTCACCCCGAGATCGAAGGATTCAGCATCACCGCAGGGAACTCCGCCGGGGTGAACGACGGTGCCGCGGCCATGGTCTTGGCCGATGAGTCCGTCGTCGCCGCTGAGAGTCTCGAGTCGCTCGCCGTAGTGCGGGGATGGGCGTCTGCGGGCGTGGAGCCGGCCCGGAC
Source organism: uncultured Acidimicrobiales bacterium (assembly GCA_938091985.1). Classification (GTDB taxonomy): domain Bacteria; phylum Actinomycetota; class Acidimicrobiia; order Acidimicrobiales; family Aldehydirespiratoraceae; genus JAJRXC01. The sequence continues at coordinate 8,645 of CALKOE010000236.1, forward strand.
CGGGCTTGCACCGACCGTTGCGATCCCGAAGGCCCTCGAGCGGGTCGGGCTGCGCATCGAGGACATCGATCTGTGGGAGATCAACGAGGCATTCGCCTCGATGTGTGTCGCGACCACTCGAGTCCTCGACATCGACGAGGAGATCGTCAACGTGTTGGGGAGCGGATGCAGCCTCGGGCACCCCATCGCCATGACGGGCTCTCGGATGATCATCACGCTGATCCACGAGTTGCGGCGTCGTGGTGGGGGAGTGGGTGTGGCCGCGATGTGCGCCGGCGGTGGCATGGCCACGGCCGTCGTGCTCGAGGTGTGAGTCGGATGTATGTGGCGCTCGGCAGCTCGTTCGCTTCCGGGCCAGGCCTCGACATCGCCGATCCGAGCTGCTCGCGGTCCAGCAACAACTACCCAGGTCTGCTCGCGGATTCCCTCGGACTTGCGCTCACCGATGTGAGTTGTGGGGGAGCGACAGTTGCAGATGTGCTGGGCGCCTCCCCGCTCGGGCAGGGACCACAGATCGACGCGGTGACCTCGGATGCGGAGCTCATCACCGTGACCGTCGGCGGGAACGACGCGCAGTACCTGGCCCAGCTGATCCGATCGGCCTTCCAGCACGAACCCGGGCCGGTCGAGACTGCGCTCGCTGCCGTACCCGACTCCATCGAGACGCTCGTCCGACGGGCCTTGTGCGAGCCGCTCACCGTCGCCGATCGCGATGCGTCGGCCTCCGCCCTGGACCGACTTCCGATGAGCCTGGCGGGGATGGTCGAGCAGATCCGCGCTCGCGCCGGCGATGCCCGCATCGTTTTGGTCGACTATCTGACCGTCGTGGGACCGCCGGGCAGCGTCACCGACGCGCTTCCGGTTCTCGCCGAGGAG
>CALKOE010000237.1 GCA_938091985.1 uncultured Acidimicrobiales bacterium
ATGCTGGCCCCCCGCTCGGTCTGCATCAGCGCGGAGTAGGTGTCGTCGGCGCCGCCGTCGAGCCCGCCGAGCTGCTGCATCCGTCCGCTCACCGCCGTGATCGGACCAAGCCAGGTGTGGAGTCGGTCGAGCACGTGCACACCGGCAGCGTTGAGAATCCCACCGCCGGCTGCGGCATCGGCCCACCAGTTCTCGTTGAACGCAGTGGGAAGCCCGTTGGCGACGAGTCCGCTGTGGCTGATGAATGTCGCCGCCTGGGGTTCGCCGATGTCGCCGGCGGCGATGGCGCGAGCGATCAGGGCTTCTGCCGGCTGCCAACGAAACTCGAACGAGACCATTGCGGTGACTCCGGCTGCAGCTGCGGCGTCGGTCATCTCCCGGGCCTCCGGGACCGAGAGTGCAAACGGCTTCTCGGCCAGAACATGGCACCCGATCGAGAGTGCTTCGAGCACCGAAGTGTGGTGGACGGCCGGCGGGGTGGAGATCGTGACGACGGTGGCCCCGGCCGCAGCGACGACCTCGGTGATGGAGGTGCCGTGTGTGCCGATGTCGAGAACGGTGGCGCGGTCCGCCGTGCGCCCCGGATCGCGACCCACGAGTCCGACCACGTCGATTCCTGCGGCACGAAGCGCGGGAACGTGGACTCGGCCGCCGAACGACGAGCCGACGATGACGGCGCGGAGCGGTGCGTCGGTCATCAGCTGGTGATCGACCCGCCGGCGAGCGGAATCGTCTGCGCCGTCATCCAGGAGGCCTCGTCGGACGCGAGATAGGTACAGCGGGCGCCGACGTCGGCAGGGGTCCCCAAGCGCCCGGTGGGGATCCCCCGGGCGAGCTTGCTGGTGACGTCGCTACCTCCGGTGTTGTCCATGAGTCCGAGAGCGATCGAGTTGAGCGTCACGCCTGTGCGGGCGACTTCGAGAGCCACAGAGCGCAGCAGCCCGGCGGCGCCGCCCTTGCCGGCGGAGTAAGCAGCGACGCCGATACCGACGCCCTGCGTTCCAGCGCCGGAGACGATGCCGATGATGCGACCGTGGCCCCGCTCGATCATGCCGGGCAGAACGGTGTGGGTGCAGTGCATGACGCCCCCGAGATTGACGGCGATCGCCCCGCTCCACTCGGCCGGTTCCGTCTCTGCGAAAGGCCTCGGTCGCATGGCTTCGGCGCCGCCGTTACCCGCGTTGTTGACCAGGATGTCGATCGATCGCTCGGAGAGGGCTGCTTGCACTTCGGCGAGGTCGGTGACATCGAACGGTAGGGCTTCGGCGGACTGTCCGGCCTCTCGAATGTGGGCGGCGACCTCCTCAGCTCGACCAGGTTCGATGTCGTTGACGAGCACATGGGCACCCTGCGCGGCGAGCGTCTCGGCCACGCCTCGCCCCATGTTCTGCCCGGCTCCGGTGATCACGGCAGTTCTTCCGTCGAGTCTGAACATGTGAGGCGACCTCTCAGATGGCGCGTGGGTGATGGAGCTGATCGATGGGGAAGTCGTCGGGTTGCCACCCGGCGACAAGTCCGTCGGATGCGAGATTACGCACGGGGCGATTCTCGCGGTGCAGGAACGACAAGCTGTATTCGATTCGACCGGTGTACTCGGCCGGATCACCGGTGAGAAGGCCCCAGGCCGCTTCGGCCATCGTGTCGATCGGCTCCTGGAGAATCTCCGAGAGGTCAACCAGAGCGGAGCTGCCCTCGGTGGCCACGGCGACGTCGGGGGTCAGGCAGTTGAGACTCACGCCGGTGCCGTAGAGCTCGGCCGCGGCGCCGACGGTGGCGCGGTTGAGCCATGCCTTCGATCCGCCGTAGGCGGTGGCGCCGCCGATCTGTGGAGAGACCGAGAAGGGCGGGCCATCGAGCGGGTCGGCGGTCTGAGAAGTGAGGTTGAGAACCGACCCGCGACCGCGTTCGAGCATCCCGGGAATCGCAGCCTGCGCGAGCAGCCATGGCGCCATCACGTTCACCCGAAAGGAGATCTCGATGCGCTTGCGGGGCATCTCCAGATACGACGGATAGAACGCGGCGGCGGCGTTGTTGACCAGATAGTCGATGGGGCCGAGTTCGGCTTCCGCCTCGGCGATGACCGCGCCGGCGTCGAAGTCCGGAGCCGACAGGTCCGCCACGATCGGATGGGCGGCGCCGCCTGCGGCGCGAAGCCGCTCGACTGTTGTGGTGAGCGAACCGTTGAGGTGGGAGTCCGCGTCGGTGAGGGTTCGGGCGACGCAAGCAACGGCACATCCCTCGGCGGCGAGGCGTTGGGCCAGTCCGGCGCCGATACCGCGGCTCGCTCCGGTGACGAGGGCGACCGCCATCACGACACCGTCGCCAGCAGCTCGTCGACCTGTTCGCAGATGTAACCCATGTGATCGGCGTTGAGTGCGTGGTAGATCGGCAACGAGAGGGACCGGTCCATCATGCGGTCACAATTCGGCAGCCCTCCCTCTGGCTGACGGTGTGCGATGTTGGCGAAAGCCGGCTGACGCAGAATGTTGCCGGTCCAGACCATGCGAGTACTCACCCCGCGGCCGTCGAGGAACTGCTGTACCTCGTTGCGGCCGAGCGCGAAGTCGTCGTCGAGCGTGAAGCAGAAACGCATCCACGTGGTGTCGGTGTCGCCGGTTGTCTCGCCTCCGGTGAGCCCGTCCCGGGTTGCGAAGTGGTCGCTGAGCTTGGTCCAGTTGGCGCGCCGCTGCTCGTTGAACCCTGAGAGCTTGTCGATCTGAACCAGGCCGTAGGCCGCACTCAGCTCGTTGGGCTCGAAGTTGTAGCCGACGGTGTCGAACGTGAAGATCAGGTCGTAGGGCGTGCCGTCGGCCAGTTCACCGAAGCGTTCGATCCCCTCGTCTTTGTGGGTACCGAAGAGGTACTGCTCCGAGCGACGCCCCCAACGGCGCAGTGAGAGGGCCTCGTTGAAGAGGTCGGGGTCGTCGACGCCCACCATGCCGCCCGTGCCGCCAGCAGTCATCGCGTGGGACCGGGCGAAGCTCGTGATCGAGATCTCGCTGCGGGTGCCGGTGCGAGCGCCTCGTTGCCAGCTGTCGAGCACATCGGCGGAGTCTTCGATGACCATCAGTCCGTGGGTATCGGCGATCTTTCGGATCGCATCCCAATCGGGACAGTTGCCGCAGAGGTTGGGGACGAGGATCGCCCTCGTGCGGGGGCCGATCATGTCTTCGATGCCGTCGGTGTCGAGCTGATACGTGTTGGGCGTGATGTCGGCGAACACCGGCACGATGCCCGACTGCACCATCGGGGCGATGTCGGTCGAGAAGCAAAGTGGCGAAGTGATGATCTCGTCGCCTCGGTCGAGATGCAGGAGGTCGATCGCGATGCGCAGCGCCGACGAGCCGGAGTTGACCATCAGGCCGTGCTGCTTCGACAACAGCTCGGCGGTGCGCCGCTCGAGCGCCTCCGTGGCCGCGCCGATGTCGAGGGTGGGGTTGTCTCGCATGACGGCGACCACGGCGTCGATCTCTCGTTGATCACCGGTCGCGCCCGAGGGTGGAAGTTGCATGTCGGCGACCATAGCAACCGAAAACTATGGTGCATAGTTTCAAACTACGAATCATCGCAGGATAGGGTCGGGTCGTGCCCCGGACCACTCGCCGCCTCTCTCGTGAGTCTCTCGTCGAGATCGCGCTCGGGATTGCTGCTGAACGAGGCCTTCGGGCGGTCTCGCTGGCGAGCGTGGCCGCAGCGGCGGGTTGCAAGGCGCCGTCGCTCTACAACCATCTCGATGGGCTCGACGACCTGCTTGATGAGCTTGCTCTCGTCACCACAGCCGATTTTGCGTCGGCGTTGCGTGATTCAGTGGTCGCACGGGTCGGCGAAGATGCCGTGCGGGCCTACGCCGCGGCATGGCGCACCTACGTCACTTCCAAGCCGGCCTGGTATCAGGCCACGCTTCGCCCCGTGCCGCATCGAAGCGACGAGCACCGAGTGGTCGCGGAGGGCATGACGATTCCTGCCGGGGCGATTCTCTCCACGCTGGGGATTCCCGACGACCGGCTCGCAGATGCCGGGCGGGCGCTGCGCAGCGGGCTCCACGGATTCTCGCAGCTCGAGCTCGTCCACAGCATCGGTCCGGATCCGGAAGCGAGCTTCGAGGTCGTGGTCGACGTGCTCGTCGACGGACTTCGCTCACTCGCCGAGTAGCGCCAGGCCGGCGTCAGTCAGAACGCCTGGATCGTGTGGTGCTGGGTCATCGCCGAACCGGGCGGCCCCAGCAGCATGTGGGCGCGCAGGTTGCGGGAATGGAACAGGCGTACGAGCGCCTCGTCGTGGGCGCCGGTCTTGTCGTCGAGAACGAACGCCTCGAGCTTCGCCTCGCCCTCCCGCCAGTTGTCGGGGCGCGCACCAAGGAGTGTCTCCAGATCGTCGAGATCTGCGTCGGCGACGGCGTC
>CALKOE010000238.1 GCA_938091985.1 uncultured Acidimicrobiales bacterium
TGCTGGTGCACCATGCCGATACCGGCTTCGATCGATTCGGCGGGCGACCCGAGCGTGAGAGGTTCTCCGTCGATGAGGATCTCGCCTTCGTCGGCGTGATAGAGGCCGAACAAGACGTTCATCAGGGTCGACTTGCCCGCGCCGTTCTCGCCGAGCAGGGCGACGACCTCTCCTTCCCCGATGGTGAGATTGACGGCATCGTTCGCGATGACGCCCGGGAATCGCTTGGTGATATTCCGGAGTTCGAGTCCCAACAGTGAGCCTTTGGATCGACCGAGCTGCACAACCTACAAAATGCAGAGGGCCCCTGCGAGATCGCAGGGGCCCTCAGGTGAAACTTGCACTGTCCGTGAGGACAGCAACAGTGCTGTCCGTGAGGACAGCAGGGGTCAGCTACCGACGACCAGAGTGCCGTCGATGATGTCCTGCTCGAGCTGAGCAACTTCGGCCTTGGTCTCGTCGCTGACGATTCCGTCGAAGTCGTGGAACGGCGAGATGCCAACGCCACCGTTGCTCAGGAAGCCACGGATGTTGCCGCTCTCGAACGCGCCTGCCGCCGAGGCGGCGATCGACTCAGCAACGCTGAGGTCCATCGACTTCTCGACCGAAGTGAGCCAGAGGTTGGCCTGTTCCGGGGCGGAGATGAAGGCATCGGTGTCGACACCGATCAGGGCGCCGAAGACGTCGCCGCTGGCTCCCATGCCGAGGTCTTCCATCGCAGCGGCAGCGCCGAGGTTGATCTGGCCACCGACGGGCATGATCACGTCGGCACCCTCGTCGAGGAGGCTCTGCGCGGTTGCCCGGGCGATGTCGAGGTCGACGAAGTCGCCGGTGAATAGACCGGTGTCGGGGTTGGCCGGGTCCCAGCCGAGAACCTGGACGTCGGTGCCCTTGGTCTCGTTGTGGTGCTGGACTCCCCAGAAGAAGCCGTCCATGAAGATCGACACGGTCGGGAAGTTGGCGCCACCGAAGGTGCCGACAATGCCGGACTCGGTGACCGAGGCTGCGACGTAGCCGGCCAGGAAGGCCGCTTCATCGGTCTGGTAGGTCAGCTCGCGGACGTTGTCGTAGGTGACGTCCTCGCCGGCCTCAAAGTCGAAGAAGTCGACGTCGACGATGGTCCAGTCGATGTCGGGGTTGGTCGGCGCGTTGGCCTGGGTCACGGCGTCGAGCGCAAAGCCGACGGTCACGATGTGCTCGCAGCCCTGCTGGATCATCTGGTCGATGTTGGGCTGCCAGTCGGCTTCGGTGCCGGACTCGAGGAAGAACGAACCGTCGTCGCCCTCGGCCAGCGCGTCGCCGTTGGCGGCCGCGTCGAGCACGCCCTGCCATGCGGTGGCGTTGAAGCTCTTGTCGTCGATGCCGGCGAGGTCGGTGACGAGGCAGGTCTTGAGCCCCGTCGCGGTGTCGTCGTCAGGGGCTGTGGTGGTGCCAGGATCGGCATCGCCATCATCGTCACCGCACGCCGCAGCGAGCAGTGAGAATGACAACAGGATGCTGAGAAGCAGAAGCAGGTTCTTGCGCATGTTCCCTCCAGTTACCGCATGTAGCGGTGATAAACGTGACCGGGTGGGCGCGCAGTGCCTACCCGGTAGGTCCTAGAACCGTATCCCCTGTGAACCCCACGTGCGCGTGCACATGCCTCGAAACCGTTCATCGGTATTCGAGAGCTCTCCGCGTGTCTAGTAGTAGACGCAGCGCGAACGGTGCCGCAGAACCGCCTTGTAGCGGGCCTGTGCCCCGAGATTCCAGAGCACATTGTCGAGGTCGCCGGCGGTCATCCGGTCGCCGCGACGGGCAAGGGCCTCACGCAGAAGTTCGACGGCATGAAGGCCGCACGCTCGGATCTCGACTTCTTCGGCTGACCCGACGGCGATGTCGTCCACCGCCTCGATTCGTTCGACCAGACGGTCGTCGAAGGCCAGAACACCTTCGACGCGCAACACGTGGGGCACCAGGTTGTCGGCGAACATCGTGAGGTCGCGGCGATCCTCGAACGCTCCGGGGCCGCGACCCCCGAACGTGACGTGGAGATCTTGGACGACGATCTGCGCTCTCTTGTAGAGCAACACCTCATCGACCGCCGGGTGGGTGTGGACGTCACGAAAGAAGGGCATCTCGGCGAGCAACTCGACGAGTCGGGCCGCGGACTGATCGGCGGTCGCCACTGTGGCGGCGAACGAGCCATCACCGACTCGATCGACGAACGCAGCGAGGTCGTGCCACGCCTCGGTGAAGAGCTGCATCAGTTCGTGGGCCGGCCCTCCATCGAGTATCTGGCCGAAGGTTGCCGCGGCATCGTCGACAGTCCATGCGGCGAGCCGACCGGTTGTGAGTCCGCCCGTGTCGGCCACGTAGTCGCGAAGCGAGGTTGCGACCGTGTGGTAGCCCGACATGCCTGGCCGCTTGCGAAGATGAGGGAAGTAACCGCTCCCGAAGTTGATCGCGTCGAGTGCCAGCACGAAGGCTGTTGCCGTCTCTTCCGAGCCCATGCGGTCCTGGCCGGGATCGTTCTTCGGGGTCTCGAGATCGATCGACGCGGCGAACTCCTCGATGGAGTCAGGGTCGATGTGGACGTGGGTTGCCGCGGCGGCCACCGCGGCACACGACGAGCGGATGTCGTCGAAGATCGTCATGGGAAGGACCGCCCTCGTTCGACTCGTGCGACTCGGAGTTCGTACCACTCGTACCAGTCGGTGCGTCCCCGGCCTTGCACGTCGAGATGCTCGGGATGGTCACGCCACTCGGCGATCGACGCTTCGGTGTCCCAGTACGAGACCGTGATGCCGGTGCCGTCGGCGCTCCTCGACGACTCGATCCCGAGGTATCCGGGGATGGTGGCGGCGAGTTGCTCCATGCGTTCGGCTGCGGCCCCGTAGGCGGCATCGGCCTCGTCGTCGCCCCAGGCTGCTCGCTGGTTGCTGAAGAGGACCGCGTAGTACGGAGGTTCGGGGGTACTGGTCACGTGATGACAGTAGGCGTCAGAGGCCCCGGGCCCGGCGCCAATCTGCGTATCGAGTCATCAGGTCGAGTGAACGGATGGCGCGTCCGGCGGATGCGTGACACATGCGGCCGGCCGAGCGCACGGCGGCAGGGCCCGGATTGTCGGGTCGGGCGTTGGCCAACTCGGTGGCCAGCAACACCGGTGTACCTGTGCGAGCGGAGATCTCCGCGGCAGCTTCGGCGTAGCGGGCGTCTTGACGCTCGTGAAAGTCCACGATCCGCTCGAGGCCGTGGTCGGGGTAGAACTCGCCCTCACGCATCATGGCGGCCGTGTTGGACTGGATTCCGAGTCCGAGGAACAGCACGGAGTCGACCTCGGGGTGCGATGCTGCGAGCTCGAGGATCTCGGGCACGGTGTCGCGGGTCTCGCCACCGGCCATGTCGATGGGGTTGTTCTTGCTCCAGCGAGGCGGGAGCTTCTCGTCGATCGCAGCATGGAGGTCGGCCGGCAGGGGGGTCGCGACCAGTCGGGAGCCGCTCATTGCGTCGACGGCGGCAACGCCCCAGCCGCCGACAGTGGTGACCACGACGACCCGTTCGCCGTTGGGGAGCGGCTGGGTTGCGATCGTGGCTGCGACTTCGAATGCCTCTTCCACGTCGCGGGCCCGGATCAATCCGGCTTGGCGGCACATGCCGTCGAATACTGCATCGTCGGACGCCAGGGCCCCTGTGTGTGATGCCGCCGCTCGGGCGCCGGCATCGGATGCTCCGCCCTTCACTACTACGACGGGCTTGCGTTCGGCGACTGCCTTGAGTCGGTCGAACATCTCTCGCCCGTTGTCGACGGACTCCATGTAGACGAGACAGACGCTGGTCTCGGGGTCATCGGCGAACCACTCGACATAGTCGGCAATGCCCAGCACAGCGGCGTTGCCGGCGGCGACCGCTCGGCTGATACCCACACCGGTGTGGTGCGCCAGGTTGAGAAACGACGACACGAAGTTGCCCGATTGGCTCGCAACGGCGATGCGGCCGGCGGGAGCGTAGGGGGCCACGATCTGGGCGCACATCTTTGAAGGAGTGGAGATCACGCCCTGGCCGTTGGGGCCGGCAACCGCGATGCCCAGTTCGTCGGCGAGTGCGACGAGGCGCCGCTCGGCTTCGACACCGTCGGGACCCGCCTCGCGATATCCGGCGGCGGCGAAGAACGCGGCAGTCACTCCCTTGGCCGCGGCGGCTCGCAACAAGTCTTCGTTGACGGCCTGCGGGGTGCAGATGAACACCATGTCGGCGGCCCCGTCGGGCACCTCGTCGATCGACCCGAGCACCGGCCGGCCCAACGCTTCGCCGGGCTCACGGCCCACGGGGAAGATGGCACCTTCGTAGCCCGAGGCGAGGAGGTTGTGGAGGGTGACGAACCCGAACTTGCCGGGATGGTTCGACACGCCGGTGATGATGATGCCCTTGGGATCGAAGAGAGCGGAGAGGTCGTGACTCATCGCGCCACCGCCTCGTCGACTTCGAGGAGCGCATCGACGGCGACCGGCTTGCCGTCGACGAGGATCAGCGGGTTGAGATCGGCCGAGCGGATGCCGGCTTCCTGTTCGCCGACCGCGGCGAGTCCGACAAGGGCGTCGATCAAGGCCTGACGATCGAGGGCAGGCTCCCCTCGGAACTCTTCGAGAAGCCGCTGAGTGGCCAAGTCGTCGATCATCTCTTCGGCGTCGATCGCGCTGATGGGTACGAGCCGAAAGGCCACGTCGCGGATGGCTTCGGCGAGGATGCCGCCGACGCCGAGCATGATCGTGAGTCCGAACTGCGGGTCGTCGTTGAGGCCGACGATCAGTTCCCGGTTGCCGTCGAGCATCGTCGACACCAGAACTTCGACGTCGCCATCGTCGGGTCGGGCGGCGGCCAGAAGGTCGTCGCACGCGGCCCGAAGCGTGGACTCATCGGCGATGCGGAGGCGAACGAGACCACGTTCGGTCTTGTGCGCAATCGCCCGTCCGCAGAGCTTGGCGACCACCGGGTAAGTGACCTGGGGGTCAGCGGCGACCGCGGCGACGACGTCGTCGGTGTTGGTTCCTGTCACGAACGGGGAGACAGGGACGCCGTGTTGGGCGACGACCCGGCGGGATTCGGCTTCCGAAAGGGTGATGCTCACGGGGTTGGGTCTACCACGAGCGAACTCACGGGGGACCGTTCGGAAGCCGTCCGCGACGTCGGGTCTACGCCACTGCGTGCTCCCGGCGCATGTGCACGACACCGGCGATCACGAGGGCTGCCATCGCCGCGGCGGCAAGCCACGCGGCAATCGCCGCAATGCCGGCGATGCGGCCGATTGTGGACCACGCGTAAGTGTTCAGCAGGGCACCGCGGAGCATCTCGCCGCGGAAGATGGAGTCGCGTTGTCCGGCGATCTGCGCCGCCTCTTCCTGTAGAGCGGCAACCTCGCCGGCGTCTGCGCCCATGGTGATGGCATCGCTCACGGCCGCGTTGGCTGCTCGTTCGGGACCGCTCAGCTCTGCGTAAGTCGCCCCGTCGGCGATGCCCTCGACATGCCCCTTGATGTAGCTGGCGTAGGCCTCAGCGTCGTCGCCGGTGTCGACGAGTTCGCCGGCGTAGTCGAGTAGATCATCGCGACCCTGCCCGCTCAGCGAGTCGGCGTCGGGGAAGACGACATTCTGTGCCGCGAGTTCGTCACCGACGTAGTCGTCGGCGAACGTGTTGCCCCAGCGGAGGAGCCCGCCGGCCACCACGAGAACCACCACAACGACGGCGCCGAGCGTGGTGAGTGTCTGGTCGAGTCGGTGTCGGCTCACACGGACGGGTGCGTCGCTCGGGGGTGTGGCGGGAGAGGTCATGGGCTTCCTTCGATTTCGGCAGAGCAGTGGCTCGGCTTCGATCGCTGACGGTACGGAGGCGATGCTGTCGGGCTCAGTGCCGAAGGTCCCGATGCGGCGCGTGGTCTTCGGAACGTGGCGACGCCGGGAAGTAGGGTCGCCGGATGAACAACGGAGACGTCGTCGATCTCGGTTCGCCCTGCTTGGTGGCGTCCTGCGCGGA
>CALKOE010000239.1 GCA_938091985.1 uncultured Acidimicrobiales bacterium
AGACGACCTGGCGACCATGCTCGCCACGGCGACGCTCGAGAACGGCGAGCCGCTCGGCGACATCGAGACCCTCGGCTACTACCTCATCGTGTTCAACGCCGGCCACGACACCACCCGCCACTCGCTCACCGGCGCCTTCCAGGCATTCCTCGACAATCCCGACCAGCTCAAGCGACTCCGAGACGACCCGAGCCTCATGAAGTCGGCGGTCGAAGAGGTGGTGCGGTACTCCGCACCGGTCAACTACATGAAGCGCACCGCCACCCGCGACCTGATCTACGACGGTCACGAGATCAAGAAGGGCGACATGTTCGCGCTCTTCTACGCATCGGCGAATCGCGACAGTGCGGTGTTCGAGAATCCCGACGCCTTCGACATCGGACGCTCGCCCAACCGTCACCTCGGCTTCGGCTGGGCCGAGCACTACTGCCTCGGTGCCCATCTGGCCCGTGCATCGATCGCCGCGCTGCTCGAGCAGCTCGCGACACGCATGGAGTGGATGGAGGCCGCCGGCGAACCCGAATACGTCGCGTCGAGCTTCGTCGTCGGACCGAAGCATCTCCCCGTTCGCTACAAGATCTCGAACTAGTGAGTCGATGACCGACGGCCGCGCCTTTCAAGAGCCCAACTACCGGGCCACTGCAGGAGAGTTCATCCGTCATATCGCCGCCGAGTGGGGCGATCGACCGCTCGCGGTTCTCGGCGACCGGCGCCTGTCCTTTGCCGACGCCGACATCGAATCCGCACGGCTGGCGAGAGGCCTGCTCGCTTCCGGGGTGAAGGCCGGAACCCACGTCGGCCTGCTCGCCCCGAACGGGCCCGACTGGATCGTCGGGTGGCTCGCGGCCACACGCATCGGCGCGCTCGTGCCGTTGCTCAACACGTACTACAAACCCCGCGAGCTCGGCTGGGTGCTCGAGCACAGCGATGTCGAGGTGCTTCTCACTGTCGGCCAACACCTCGGCCACGACTATGTCGAGCGGCTCGAATCGGTCGCACCCGGTCTCTCCGATCAGAAAGCCGGCGAGATCCGAGTCGACAGTCACCCGGCGTTGAGATCCGTGTGGATGTGGGGCGACGACGTCGCGCCGTGGGCCGGCCGCATGAGCGAACTCGAGGAGCAGGCCGGCAAGGTCAGCGAAGCGGACCTTTTCGAGGTCGAGGCAAGCCTCCGTCCGAACGACGCGATGTTGGTGATCTACACATCGGGCAGCACCGCCGAACCGAAGGGCGTCATTCACTCGCACGGCGGCGCGATCCGTCACCCCTTCAACCTCCTGCCGTTCCGCGATCTCGAGCCGGGAGACGTCTGCTACACACCGATGCCGCTCTTCTGGGTGGGTGGCCTCACCTACACATTGATCAGCTGCATGCACGCGGGTGCGACCGTCGTGTTCGAGGACCAGTTCGAACCCGGCGCCACGCTCGATCTCATCGAGCGCGAGCGAGTCACCCACGTCATCGGCTGGCCCCACATGGCGAAGGCACTGACGGAGCACCCGTCGTTCGGCGAACGCGACCTCGGTTCGGTCCGAGGCGGATCACTCGACGCGCTGCTCCCAGCGCATCTCCGCGTCGGCGACCCTGAACTCCGGGCGAACTCGCTGGGCATGACGGAGTCGCTCGGACCCCACTCGATCGAGATGATCGGGAGCCAGCTCCCGCCGGAGAAGCGAGGCTCGTTCGGCCGATCGGTGCCGGGTGTCGAGCACCGCATCGTCGATCCCTTGTCGAGCAAGGACAAGCCTCCGGGCGAGATGGGCGAGATCTGGATCAAGGGCTACTCCCTCATGCTCGGCCACCTCAAGAGGAGCCGCCGCGACGTCTTCACCAAGGACGGCTGGTTCCGCACCGGCGACGCCGGCTATCTCGATGCCGACGGCCACCTCTTCTTCAAGGGGCGCATGGGTGATCAGATCAAGTCGTCCGGCATGAACATCACGCCTCGCGAGGTCGAGCTCGTCATCGAGGAGCAGCCCGAGGTGATGCATGCATTCGTCATGGCTGTCCCCCATGCAGAACGGGGAGAAGACGTGGCCACAGCGATCGTCTTTCGCCCCGGGCAGACGGCTGACCCCGCCGACATCCAAGCCCGCCTCAAGCAGGAGATGTCGAGCTACAAGGTGCCGCGACACGTCGCCACCTATGCATCGCCGCAGGACCTGCCCTGGCTCGAGAGCGGCAAGGTCGACCGTCGCTCCCTCCAGGACTCGTTGGTCGATCGCTTCGGCGCCTGACCAACCGATCAGCGGTTGAGACCGCTACCCCCGCGGCATCCCGAGCATCCGCTCACTGATGATCGTGCGCTGCACCTCACTGGTGCCACCCGCGATCGACGCCGACTTCGACCAGAGCCACTGACGCTGCCAGGTGCCCGCTGCCGAGTCGCCGGTCGCCACCGGCCACAGCGCCGCCTCGTCACCGAGGATCGACAGTGCGAGCGCAGAGAGGTGCTGGGTCATCTCGGACCAGGTCAGCTTGACGACCGACGATTCGGGGCCGGGCTCCTCACCACGGCCGAGCGCGGACAACGTCCGCCAGTTCTGGAGCCGCAGCAGCCGCAGCTGCACGAACGCATCGGCGAGATCGTCGGCGATCAGCGGGTCATCGAGCACCCCACGCTCGGCGGCCAGGCGAGCGAGTTCGTCGAGGTAGACCTCGTGCACCACCTGCTCCTTGAACGGGAAGTTCGTTCCCCGCTCGTGGGCCAGCGTGGTGTTGGCGACCATCCAGCCGTTG
>CALKOE010000240.1 GCA_938091985.1 uncultured Acidimicrobiales bacterium
AGCGACCACGCGGACGTGGTGGAATTGGCAGACACGCCAGGTTTAGGTCCTGGTGCCCGGAAGGGTGTGGGGGTTCAAGTCCCCCCGTCCGCACGCAAACCGCCTGACAGCGAGGCAGCGATTGCCGCCTCCATCGCGTCGAAGTAGCGCTGCGTGAAGCGACGCTGGAGCGCTCGGCCGATCGGGCCGGCTGCGCGACTTGCGAGCGTCGCCGGACGTGACCTGGCGCTGATGGTCAGCCACACCACCTCATCGGCGATCTCGAGCACAAACGACTCCTCGCCCTGCTCCGGGTGCCCGGGAAGGGTCAGGTAGGTGAACCCGAATCGATCGGGCTCGTCGACCACCCGTGAGATTCGGCATGCGAACAGGAGCCACGCACCCAGCGTGCGAGTCCACAGGACCGGCGTCTCCCCCACTCGAATTGGAACCGGATCGACCCGTACACCAGCTCCAGATTGCATCTGCCACTCACGAAGGGCCGCCTTGCCCGCCTCGAAGGCGGCGACGCCGCGTCCGACCTCCGACCTTTGTTCGAACTCGTGGAAGTTCCCGTCGGCCGGGTACGACGGTTCGAGCCCAACGGCGCGAACCCGATATCGGCCCACGGATGCGGAGCTCGGCCGCCAGGGCCTGATCACGGGGCCACCAGTCCGAGGCGGTCGGCGGCCGCATCGACCTGGAATGCGAACATCTCAGCGGCGTCGTCGAAGGTGTTGACGAACTGGCCGAAGAGCTCGAAGTTCAGCAAACCGAAGAGCAGCGTCCACGCGCCGACTCCGGTGAGCAACAACGCATCATCGATCTCGCCGCCGATTTGCTCGCGCATCGAGTCGACCTGAGCCGAGAGTGAGGTGCTCACCGGGGTGCCGATCTCCGGGACGGCCACGCCTGACGCGGCCACATCCTCGAGCAGCCGAAGCAGAAGCACCGGGATGCGAGTCGCTGGGTCGATGGTGTCGTCCGGCGCGGCGTAGCCGGGCACGGGCGAGCCGTAGATCAGCGCATATTCGTGGGGGTTCGTTGTGGCCCAAGATCGAGCGGCATGGGCGATGCTCCGCCAGCGACCGAGGAGGTCAGTCGGGTCAGCCTCGTCGTGGGCGCGCTCGCATGCTTCACCGAGCGCGTTGTAGGACTCGATGATCAGGGCGGTGAGGAGCGCATCACGGCTCGGGAAGTAGCGATAGATGGCCGACGACGCCATGCCGAGATCTCTGGCGACCGCTCGAAGCGACAAGGCGGCGGCCCCGCTCTCGGCAAGCTGGGTCCGCGCGCTGCGAGTGATCTCGGCCACGAGTTCGGCCCGGGCTCGGGCTCGCACGCCTTGCGTGGCGGTGGTTTCGGATTGCGGCATGTCGACATCATGCGGGATTTCGAGAGCAATGGCAACAAACGAGAGCACTGCTCTTGGCAATGGCCACCAGAGGGCGCAGAGTGCAAACCAAGAGCACTGCTCTCGGTTCCGAACCCCACGCAAGATCCCATCACTCTCGAAGGAGATACCCATGTCGTTCCACGTGATCGTCGGGGCCGGCGCTGTCGGCGCAGGCACCGCCCTCCAACTCGCCGACGCCGGGCACGATGTCCGCATCGTCACCCGCTCCGGCAGCGGGCCCAACCATGCCAATATTGAACGAGTCGCTGCTGACGCATCCGACAGCGGCCGCCTGAGCGAACTCGCCCACGGCGCCCACTCGCTCTACAACTGCGCCAACCCGCCCTACAACAAGTGGGCCACCGCCTGGCCGCCCCTCGCGGCAAGCCTCATCGCCGCGTCGACGGCCACCGGTGCACGACTCGTGACCATGAGCAACCTCTACGGCTTCGCCCGAGGCGTCCAGCCCATGAGGGCCACCGACCCGCTCGCCCCCTTCATGAACAAGGGTCGGATCCGATCCGACATGTGGGATGACGCACTGCGAGCCCACAACGAGGGCCGCATCCAAGCCACCGAGGTCCGCGCATCGGACTACTTCGGGCCCGGCCTCGGCGAGACGAGCCACCTCGGCGACCGGGCAGTTCCGCCGGTGCTGGCCGGTAAGAGCGTCTCGCTACTCGGCCCAGCCGACGTCATCCACAGCTGGTCCTTCATCGGCGACGTGTGCACGACGATGGCGACCGTCGGGACCGATGACCGCTCGCTCGGTCGGGCTTGGCACGTGCCCACCCTTCCCGCCGTGACCGCTCGAACGATGATCAACGCCATCAGCGACGAGGCCGGGTTGCCCCACGTGAAGATCCGACAGATCCCTGCCATCGCGCTGCGGCTCGGCGGGCTCTTCTCACCGGTGATCCGCGAGCTCTTGGAAGTCCGCTACCAGTTCAGCGAACCCTTCGTGATCGAGTCGTCGGACACCACCGAGGTGTTCGGCCTGGAGCCCACGCCCATGGATGAACAGGTGCGCGAAACGCTGCGGCACTACCAGAGTCTCGCCGCGGCGCAATGAGCAAGCCGGTCAAATGAATAGGCCGTTAGGCCCATCCGGCGGCCCCCCGTCCACGCCGATGGAAAGAGGTACCAGTTTCATCGCTTTGAGGCGGTGACCTATCGGGAGTCCACCCAACATGCACACTGCCTTCACCTTCCTCAGCGCTTGGGTCACCAGTCGCATCGACGACGAGCGGGGCGCAAGCCTCGTCGAGTACGCCCTCCTGGTCG
>CALKOE010000241.1 GCA_938091985.1 uncultured Acidimicrobiales bacterium
CACGACGGGAATCCGTGAGGTGGTCGCCGATGGCATCGTCACCGACGATGGCACCCATCACGGCGCCGACACGATCATCTTCGGCACCGGCTTCGACACGAACAACTTCCTCGCACCGATCGACTTCATCGGCCGCGACGGCGTCTCCATCCGCCGCCGATGGGCGAAGGGGGCCGAGGCCTACCTCGGCATCACGGTGGCAGACTTTCCGAACCTGTTCATGCTCTACGGCCCCAACACGAACCTCGGCCACAACTCGATCCTCTTCATGATCGAGCAGCAGATCCACCACACGGTCGGCTTGCTCACTCAGATGCGCAACGACGAGGTGGCCGCCATCGACCTGCATCGTCACGAACAGGATCAGTTCAACCGGCGAATACAGAAACGCATGCAGAAACGGGTCTGGGTCAACGACTGCAGCAGTTGGTACAAGAACGAGTCCGGCAAGGTCGTGAACAACTGGCCGGGTTCGACGATCGACTACTGGTTGAAGTGTCGCCGCGTCAGTCTCGACCGCTACGAGACGATCTCTCGCTAGGTCAGAGACCGAAGGTTCCGTCGTTGCGGACCTTCCACGAGGCCGCGGCGATCGTGCCGCCGTCGACCGGGATCGACGTTCCCGTCACGAAGCTCGCCATATCGCTCGCGAGAAAGACGATGACCGCGGCGCACTCATCGGCGTTGCCCATCCGTCGCAGCGAGGTCGGGTGGAGCCCCTCCATCAATGCGCTGCTGTCGGCCTGGAGTTCCTCGTCGCCGGGGGTGGGCATCATGTCGGGCGCCACACAGTTCACGCGGATGCCGCGATGCCCCAACTCCATCGACATGGTCTTGGTGAACTGTTCGACGGCAGCCTTCATGGCGGAGTAGATCGCGAAGCCCGGGGCGGCGTGGTAAGCCTCGACCGACGTGACGTTGATGATCGCACCGCCGTCGCTCATCAGCGGCACACCGTGGCGCACACAGTTCGAGACGGTGCCGAAGTTCTCGGCGATCAACACACCTTCGCCCTTGGGTGAGACGTTTTCGTACAGGGCGTGGAAGCCGCCACCGGCGTTGTTCACGATGATGTCGATCGCGCCGAACTCGCCATGAACCGCCGAGAGCCACTGAGCGACGCCGGGTTCGTCCCGCACATCGAGGTCGGTGATGTGACATCGCCGACCGAGCGCTTCCACTGCCGCCTTGACCGCGGGAAGCTTGTCGCCCTGGTTGTCACAGATCGCAACATCGGCACCGAAGGCGGCCAGCGCGAGTGCGGTGGCCTCACCGATCCCCTGCGCCGCGCCGGTGACGACCGCAGTCCTACCCGTGAGCAACGCCCGGTCTGGGCCAGCAGTGTCTGAGGTGGCATCCATGCCGCGTACCCTATTCGTCGTGACGATCGACCCCCGAACTCCAGTCATCATCGGTGTGGCCCAGGTGTCGCATCGGGCGGCCGACGGCGACAATCTCTCCGATGCGCCCGACCCGATCGACCTGATGACCAAAGCAGTGCGCGAGGCCAGCGCCGACACTCAGGCACCAGCGGCCGACGTGTTGGCTGCACTCGACACCGTGGCCGTCATCGGAGGCCTCTGGCGCCACAAGAACCCGGGCGCACTCGTGGCCGACGAGGTGGGACTCACCGGCGACATCCACACGATCCTCACCACCTTCGGCGGCAATCTCCCCATCCAGTCGATCCACACGCTGGCCGAGCGAGTGCAGTCCGGCGAGGTCGATGCTGCCGTCCTCGCGGGTGGCGAATGCAACCAGAGCCGGCGCGCGCTTGCGAAGCTCGGTGAGAAGCCCCGCCGACGGGAAGAAGCCCAGGCCGACGAAGCCGAGTCGTGGGGCCCGTTGCTCGACATGGGCGACCGGGTGGCCGTCGACCGCGGCGGCGAAACCCCCTTCATCAGCTACGCCGTGCTCGACAGCGCCATTCGGGCCAGCCGTGGCGAGACCATCCACGAAGCACGCGACCGCGGCGCCGCGCTCTGGAGCGGCTACGCCGCCGTGGCCGCTGAAAACCCCCACGCTGCGGACCAGCAGGGCCTCAGCGTCGACGAAATCAGGATCCCGTCGGCGTCCAACCGCATGGTGGCGTGGCCCTACACAAAGGCGATGTGCGCCAACAACAACGTCGATCAAGCGGGGGCCATCATCATCTGCAGCACCGCGAAGGCGGACGAACTCGGCGTTCCGGCTGAGCGCCGGGTCTACCCCCACCTGTGTGTGAACAGCGAAGACACCAAGACCCTCGTCGATCGCGAGAACCTCGCCGTGGCACCGGGTCTGGTCGCCACTGCCGGCGAGCTCATCGAAGCCCTCGGTTCGGTCGACACCATCGATCACGTCGAGCTCTACTCCTGCTTCCCGTCGATCGTCACCCTGACCACGTCGGCCCTCGGCCTCGATACGAGCGGGCCACTCACCACCACGGGCGGGTTGGCGTTTGCCGGTGCTCCGCTGAACTTCGCGGCCGGCCAGGGCCTCATCGGCATGGTCGCGACCCTGCGGAACGATCCCGGGTCGGTCGGAGTCGTGCAGGGCAACGGCGGCCATGCGTCGAAGCACGCCCTCGGGGTGTATTCGACCGACGCGCCGACGACGCCGCACCATGTCCGCAGCCTGGGGCGGATCGGCACACCGATGGAGATCGCCGATCCCGACCGCCCCGGCACGGGCACGGTGCGGGGCATCACGGTCGAATACGACCACACCGGGCCATCACGAGCCGTCGCGGTCGTGGAGTTCGACGATCGCGCTCGCGTGTGGGCGGTGTCGACCGATACCGCGCTGATGGAGCGGGTCACGACCGAAGAGATGGTGGGCGCTCGGGTGACCGTCGCCGACGGTCAGATGTCGCTCAGCTGATCGAGGAGTTGGCGAGGAGCTCGCGGAGCTCTGCTGCCGGACCTGGCTTCGCGAAATAGAAGCCTTGGGCTCGGTGACACCCCAGTCCCACCAGAATCTCGGCTTGTTCCAACGTCTCCACGCCTTCGGCGACGACATCGAGGCCGAGGGCCTCGGCCAGCGAGACGATCGATCGCACGAACGCGACATCGGAGCTATCGCGTCCGAGATCGCTCACGAACGCTCGGTCGATCTTCAGGGCATCAACCGGGAAACGTTTCAGATAGGCGAGCGAACTGAACCCGGCGCCGAAGTCGTCGACGGCGAGGTGGACTCCGAGACTCTTCAGACGGTGCAGGATCTCTTCAGAACGTGCCACGTCGTTCATCACCGCCGACTCCGTGATCTCGAGACAGAGCCGAGAAGCCGACAGGCCGGTCTCACCGAGAACCGAGCGAACGAGCGACACGGTGTCCTCTCGCTGGAGCTGGGCAGCAGCGAGGTTCACGCGGATCAGGGGGCCGTCGTCGCCGCCTGGCCATTGGGCGGCCTCTGCGCACGCAGCGGCGAGCACGATCTCGCCCATCTCCACCACGAGGCCTGTCTCTTCGGCGACCTCGATGAATTCAGAGGCCGGCAGTAGGCCCTCGGTGGGGTGTTGCCAACGGATCAATGCCTCGGCGCCGAGGATCCGACCGTCGTGCAGCGAGACCTCTGGCTGGTAATGGACCAATAGTTCGTTGCTCCGCAAGGCGCCCCGAAGACCGGCCTCGGTCTCCATTCGAGCTTTCACCGCGTCGCGGAGTTCCTCATCGAATGACTCGGCACGGGCTCGGCCCTGCGCCTTCGCTCGATACATCGCAGTGTCGGCCCGCCGCAGCAGGTCATCCACTTCGGTCTGGTCGTCGGCCACTGCAATGCCGATGCTGGCCGTGGGATAGATCTTCTGATGGCCGAGGACCACCGGATCTCCGATGAGGCGCATGAGGCGTTCGGCCACGAACTCGGCATCCGCAACCGCAACCGGACCCGGCAGCACCACGGCAAATTCGTCGCCGCCCAGTCGGGCAACGAGGTCGCCGGGCCGAACCGCGAGGCGGAGTCGGTCGGCAATGACGACGAGCAGCTCGTCGCCTCGGTCGTGACCGAG
>CALKOE010000242.1 GCA_938091985.1 uncultured Acidimicrobiales bacterium
GGACAGCTGACCGGCGAGAATGTCGGTGGCTGCCTTCCGGTCGTTTGATCCGTCGTTGGTCATGGCCACGCTCCCTGCCGCCTCCGCGGCGGCTCCTCGGTAGGTAATCACGGACCTCCGGCCAAGGGGAAAGCGTCCGCCTCAAACCCCCATAGTTGACAGCTATTACCCATAGTTTAGGATGCGGACAACCATGGGGGAATCATGAATCGACGACTGCTACTTGCCATCTTGTTGGTCGGCGCCTTGTTGGCTGCCGGCTGTGGATCCGACGACTCGTCGGAGGGAGCCACGACCTCCACGACCACCACCAGCGCCGACCCCGAGCCCGACGTTGATCCCGAGACAGAGCCGGATGGCGATCCGGAGCCTGATTCCGACCCCGATGTGGAAGTCGAGCTGACCGCCTCGGACCGAGGCGTGACCGCCGACACGATCACACTCGGCATTGCCATCACCGACGTCGAGGTCTTTGCGCCGATCGGTGACCTCGTCGAGGTCTACGAAGCGCTGGCGACGCTGCAGAACGAGGCGGGTGGCGTCGGCGGGCGCGAGATCGTGTTGGAGACCGAGAAGTGGATGATTCTCGACAAGCCGGCATACGACGCCGCCTGCGTTGCGCTCACTCAGGATGTCGACACGTTCCTCATCATGGGATTCCTGATCCCCGGATTCAGCGGCGCCGAGTGCTTCAGCACCCTCGAGGAACGCATCGTGATCAACACCGAGGCGATCAGCGTCGACGAACTCGCCGCCGGCAACGGCCGGGCGATGACCGTGTCGCCCAATCTCACCGACCTCATCATCGACGGACTGCCGTTGCTCACTGATGAGCTGGCCGGCGCGAACGTCGCCGTCTACTCCGGCAACGACGAGGGTGGCGATCGCATCGACGACGCCATCGATGCACTCGAGTTGCTCGGCGCCACTGTCGTCGACTCTTCCGTCCAGGTGACCGGCGGCGAGGATCTTCTGGCCGCCGAGTCCGAACTCGACCTCACTGTGGAGCGATGGCTCACCGCAGGAGTCGAATGGGTCGTCAACCTCGACGGCTCCGCTGCCGGTTCGCTGGCCGCACTGCAGCGCGCCGGCCAGAACGACATCGGCTTCGTCACCGGCACGGTCGTTGCCACGCTCGAGGCGCTCGGTGCCGACGTGACCCTGGCCAACAACATCCTCGGCATCGGTGCCCCCCTCGGCGACCAGGTGTTCGTCGATGGGCTCCATGGTGTTCCAGAGTGCATCGAGCGGGTCTCCGGCGAACTCGGCGTGCCGATCGAACCGTTCGTGCCCGAAGGCGAGCCCGATCGCCTCGGAGTGATCGCCCGAGCCTGCGGAGCCTGGGACGTGTTCGTCACGTTCGCCGAGGCGGCCGGCCCGGAGCTCACAGAGGAGTCGTTCCTCGAAGCGGGCGCCGCCCTCGGCGAGTTCGACATGACCGGCGCCCCCTCCGGTTCGTACTCCCCCGACAAGAGCTTCCTCGGCAACATCGACCCTGCGGTCTTCGAGTTCGACCGCGAGGCCAACGATTTCACCCCGCGTTGAGAAACGACCGGACATTCGTCCTCACCTGACTCAGATGCCAGGCTGCTACCGCGGGGTAGCGACTGAGCGCTGAGCTCGCGGAGGATCATGACCGAGTCACACACCCAAGAAACCCCGCTCCCTTCGGCTGACGAGGTCTTCGAGTACTTCGATCAGCTGTCGAACTGGGGCCGGTGGGGGCCCGACGATGCCCGCGGCACGCTCAACTTCGTGACCCCCGAGACCACCCGGGCAGCCGCGGCCGAGATCGTGACGGGTCGAAGCGTCTCGTGTGCGTGGGACATCGTCACCCGCCAGCAGGAAGGCGATCTGTTCGGGACGCCTCAGCGCTACATGCTCAATCACGGACAAGGCCTGGCCGACCCCGAGCGGGTCGTGCCACCACACCGTCGCGCCGACGACCGAGGCTTTGGTGCCAGCGAGTTCTTCGGCCTCGTCTTCCACGGCTTGAACATCACGCACATCGACGCGCTCTCCCACATCTTCTGGGACCGCCAGATGTACAACGGGTATCCAGCGGAGTGGGTCACCAGCCAGCTCGGCGCGACTCGCCTCGCCGTCACCGACATTCGCGACGGCGTGAGTACCCGAGGGGTGTTGCTCGATGTGGCAAGAGCGAAGGGTGTCGACTGGCTCGAGCCGGGCACCCCGGTGACACCTGCGGACCTCGAGCTCGCCGAAGCACGCCAAAACGTGAAGGTGCGTTCTGGCGACATCGTCTTCTTGCGCACGGGCCACGGGCGCAGCCGCCATGAGGACGGGCCCGGCAAGACCAATCGGGGCCAACCCGGGTGGCACGCCTCAGCGCTGCCGTGGATTCACGAACGCGAGGTTGCGGCGATCGGTTGCGACACCGGGCAGGACGTCACTCCGAGCGGCTATCACGACGTCGGGCTCAACCTCCCGGTCCACTCCATCGGCATCTCGGCGATGGGGCTCTGGCTGATCGACAACCTCGACCTCGAGGCCCTGGCCACGACCGCAGAAGAACTCACCCGATGGACCTTCTTCTTGAGCCTGCAACCCCTGAGAATCGACGGCGGAACGGGAAGCCCCCTCAATCCGGTCGCGATCTTCTGAGGCCGCTAGCTTCGCAAGGCCAGGGTGGCGGCACGACCGGAAGGCATCGGCCCAGATGAAATACACGAAGCTCGGCAACTCAGGCCTGGAAGTCAGCCGCATTTGTCTGGGCTGCATGGGTTTCGGGGGCGACAGCGGGCAACACCAGGCGTGGTCCGTCGGGGCCGACGAAGCGCAGCCAATCATCCGCGCTGCGCTCGATGCCGGAATCAACTTCTTCGACACGGCCAATGGGTATTCGAGAGGTCAGAGCGAAGAGATCCTCGGTGCGGCACTGAAGGAGTCGGGAGATCGCGACAACGTCGTGATTGCCAGCAAGGTCTACTTCCCGATGCGACCCGGCGAGCGCAACAGCCGAGGACTGTCCCGCAAAGCGATCACCGCAGAGCTCGACCACAGCTTGCGCCGACTCGGCACCGACTACATCGACCTCTACCAAATCCATCGTTTCGATGACCGCACACCGGTCGAGGAAACCCTCGCCGCGCTCGACGACGCCGTGCGCGCCGGCAAGGTGCGCTACATCGGTGCGTCGTCGATGTGGGCCTGGCAGTTCGCAAAGATGCTCTCGGCCAGCGAGCGCAACGGTTGGGCGCGGTTCATCTCGATGCAGAACCACTACAACCTGCTCCATCGTGAGGAGGAGCGCGAGATGCTGCCGCTGTGTGTCGACGCCGGCGTCGGCGTGATCCCGTGGAGTCCGCTCGCTCGCGGCATCCTCACTCGCGAGTGGGGAACCGTCACGGAGCGATCCGAGGCTGAATCACTGATCACGTCGCGTTTTCACGACAACCACGAGGCGTCCGATCGGGCCATCGTCGACGAAGTCGCGAGCATTGCCACCGAACGCGGCGTCACCCGGGCGCAGATCGCAACGGCATGGCTGCTCGCCCAGCCTGCCGTGGCTGCGCCGATCATCGGCACCACAAAGCTGCATCACCTCGAAGAGGCAGTGGCGGCCATCGATGTCGAGCTCAGCCCCGCTGAACGCACACGACTCGAGTCCCCCTACACACCGCGAACTCCCGTCTTCT
>CALKOE010000243.1 GCA_938091985.1 uncultured Acidimicrobiales bacterium
CGGCGTGGCCGGCGGGTCACCTTCGGGGCGGGGCCGAGGGTCGGGAGTCGTGTCGTCGTTCATCGTGGGCCTCTCAGCGGATCAAGAAGTCGGGGGACGCCAGAGAAATGGCGAGAACTGCTTCGCCCGGCCTCGGAGCCGAGCTGTCGGGCAGGTCTTCAAGCGCGGCGATCGTCGAGGCGGAGAAGCCCTCGGGGCGCAGGAGGATGTCGGCGAGCTGGTCGTAGTCGCGTTCGGCGGCAGCAGCGAGAATCGGGGCATCGTCCGGCGTCAGCCGAGCGATGGCGTTGGCGGCAGTGAAGCGGCCCGCAGTGGCGGAGGAAGCCAACCAGGTGCTCGCACCCGGGTAGCCACCGACGTTGGGCGGATTCCCCGGCACCTGGCCCATCTGGCGCAGCAGGCCGATCATCGGTCGAGGCGGCGGGGTTGCTCCCGTTGCCTTGAGCGCTGCGACCATCCAGGGAACTGGAGCAGTGACCTGTGGGGTGCATGCGCCGTCGAGGCCCGCTTCGAGCACGGCTCGCGACAGTGGCGCGATCTGCAGCCCGACAGCGGAGAACGTGTCAGCCAACGCGTCGACCGTGCCCGAGTCGACGTCGCCGAGGAAGTGCGCCGCGAGCTTCCCGGCGATGAAGCCAGGAACGGCCGGATGATCAAGCGCAGTGTCGACCACTGCGTCGACGCCGGAGACTCCCGACGTGCCGAGGAACGTCTGAGCGGTGGCGTCGTGACGGCCTTCGACGAACAACACCTGGTAGTCGAGGCGCCGAGCCACGACCCAGCCAGTCAGGGCGACGGCTGCGGCGGCCACATCGTCCTCGGTGTAATTGCCGATGCCGAGCGTGTAGAGCTCGAGAAGCTCCCGGCCATAGTTCTCGTTCGGCGACGCACCGGTCGACGTTGTGCCGTCGAGGAAGATCAGCATCGCTCCGTCGGTGGTGACCTCGCGGATCATCTCGCGGAAGTCACCGGCCGCTCGGCTGCGCAGGAGCTCGAGGTGAGTGAGCAGCAGCGGCAGATAGTTCACGACGCCGCAGGACACTGCGAAATGGTCATGCCAGAACCAGGCCAACGAGTTCTCGAACGGCCGCTCCGTCGCAACGAAATGCTGAATCCAGGAGTTGAGGACGTCGAGGCCCTGCTCGGCCCGTGCGCCCTGCTCATCGACATAGTCGAAGCCGTCCCACGGCGACGCCTCCGCCGCAATCCCGTTGCCTGCAGGGTCGACGAGGAGATCGATGACCGCCTCGGTGCCCATCGCCGCGAGCTCATCGAGCTGGCCAGGCCGAAGCCCCCACGCCGCTCGACGGGCAAGCCATGCGACTTCGTCTCTTGTGGTGGTGCCGTTCGTGCTCACAACGCCACTATCGGCGGCAAATGTGTGGAGAATATGAGGGCCTGATCACCGGCCCGTGTGGTTCAGAGCCGGTCGAACGCCGCGGCGAGGTCGCCGAGGAGGTCGGGCAACGATTCGATGCCGACGCTCAGACGGATCAGGTCGTCGGGCACCTCGAGCGGTGAACCGGCGGCTGAGGCGTGGGTCATTGCGCCGGGATGCTCGATCAACGACTCGACCGCGCCGAGCGACTCGGCCAGCGAGAAGACCTGCGTGCTCACGGCGAGGCGCATCGCTGCGTCTTTGCCACCGGCGACCCGGAACGACACCATGCCGCCGAACTTCTTCATCTGGCGCGCGGCGGCCTCATGGCCAGGATGATCGGGAAGCCCCGGATAACGGACCTCGATCACCTCGTTGCGGCTCTGGAGGAACTCGACGACCGCCTCGGCGCTCTCGCAGTGACGATCCATCCGCACGGCAAGCGTCTTCAGACCTCGCAGCGTGAGGTAGTTGTCGAAGGGGCTTCCGATTGCGCCGATGGCGTTCTGCAAATAGGCCAGCCGCTCGGCGAGGGCATCGTCGTTGAGTGCAACGAAGCCGCCGACGACGTCGGAGTGGCCACCGCAGTACTTGGTGGTCGAGTGGATCACCGCGTCGGCGCCGAGCGACAGCGGCTGCTGGAGGTAGGGCGTGGCGAAGGTGTTGTCGACGACGAACATCGCATCGCCGGAGTGGGCGACCTCGGCGATCGCCTCGAGGTCGATCACCGTGAGCAACGGATTGGTGGGAGTCTCGGCCCACACGACCTTGGTGTTGGGACGCATCTCGGTGGCGAGAGCCGCTGGATCGGTGAGATCGGCGGCCGACCACTCGATGCCCATCGGGGCGAGCACGGCGGAGATCAGGCGAAACGTGCCGCCGTAGGCGTCGTTTCCGAGGATGATGTGGTCGCCTGGAGCCAGGGTGCGCAAAAGGGTGTCTTCCGCAGCCATGCCGGACCCGAACGCCAGACCGTGAGCGGCGCCTTCGAGCGAGGCCAGACACTCCTGCAGCGCCGTGCGTGTGGGGTTGCCGGTGCGGGAGTACTCGTAGCCGCGGTGGACGCCCACGTCTTCTTGCACGAACGTGGTGGCGAGCGAGATCGGCGTGACCACGGCACCGCTCGTGGGGTCGTGGGGCTGACCGGCACGAATCGCGCGGGTCTCGAAGCCCCAGGCTTCGGCATCGGCAAACACATCGTCAGCCATTGAAGGCTCCCTTCGAGAGGAACGACAGGACATCGCTGGAGGAGATCACGGCTCGGGGGCGACCGCCGTCGAGCACCAGCAGCGCGGAGCAGGATTCGAGCATCTCGACCGCCAGCGCTACCGGCTGTCCGCTTCCGATCGTGCGGAGCTTGGGACTCATGATGTCTTCCACGGTCTTGTCGAGCACTGCCTCGGTGTCGAAGGCCAGGTCCATCAGTCGCAGCTCGCTGACCGATCCCATCACTTCGGCCGCGGCGAGCGGCATCTCGTTCTTGGCAACCGGCAGCTGTGAGACGCCGTGTTCGCTCATCATCTGCGCGGCTTCGCGGACCGTTTGAGTGGGCTGGACGTAGAGCAGTTCGGGGACGCCTTCGCGTCGCGATTCGAGCACGTCGGCAATCACCGGCCCATCAGCTCGGATGAACCCGAAGCCCGCCATCCACTCGTCGTTGAACACCGTGGACAGGTAGAGCCGGCCGTTGTCTGGCACGAGGACCACGACAAGGTCGTCGGGGCCGCAGGTCTCGGCAACCTGCAGGGCCGCGTTGACCGCCGTGCCGCCGGAGCCGCCGATCAGGAGGCCTTCCTGCTGCGTGACGGCGCG
>CALKOE010000244.1 GCA_938091985.1 uncultured Acidimicrobiales bacterium
CGACGACTACCGCTACTTCCAAGAGCCCGACCTCGTGCCGCTCGAGCCAAGCGCGGAGACCATTGCAGCGATCGACGCCGCGATGCCGCCGTTGCCATCGGCTCGTCGTGCCGCCCTCACCGACACGACCAGCGCCGATGCCGACACGGTCGGCTTGTTGGTCGAGCGAGGCCAAGACGTGCTCGCGCTCGAGGCGATCGCCGCCGGCGCCGATGCCGAGAAGGTCGTGACCCGCCTCGTCAACGACCTCGCGGTAGACGACTGGTCCAACGTGACTGCCGTTGCCCTTGCCGGTCTGGTGAAGATGGAGTCCGCCGGCGAGCTCAGCGCCACCCAGGCGAAGCAGGTGCTCGGCGACCTTGCCGAGAAGGGCGGCGACCCCGCCACCCACGCGTCCGATCGTGGCTTCGAGGCGATGGACACGAGCGAGCTCGAGACGCTCGTCGATCAGCTCATCGCCGACAATCCCGACGAATGGCAGCGCTTCAGCGGGGGCGACGACGGCGACCGAAAGAAGATGCAGGGCTTCTTCACCGGCCAGATCATGAAGGCCACGCAGGGACAGGCCGACGGCAAGGCCGTTGCCCAACTCCTCGCCCAAAAGTCCTCCTGATCCCTCGTTCTCTGTGCGGCTCGTGTCGCCTCCGGCGCACGAGCCGCACAGAGAACCTGGGGGGAGTCAGTGGCGGCTGGCGCCGGTGACCTGCCAGGCGTCGCCGCGGAAGCGAGCGACGAGGGTGATGGCGCGGGTGATGATCCAACCGTGGAGCGCGAACCAGAGCCAGCCGATCCCGGCGTCGAGCTGCAGAACGAGTAGGCCGCCGCCGATCAGCACGATGGCCGCGCCCCACATGGCCCACGCGAGGTAGCGCAGATCGCCGGCGCCGATGAGCACGCCGTCGAGGGCGAAGACCACGCCGGCCACCGGTTGCGAGACCGCGACATGGATGAGCAGGAACGATGCCAGGCCGAGAACAGCCTCGTCCTGGGTGAACACGTGGGGGAGCACCGGTGAGGTCGCCAGCAGCACAAGACCCAGGCCGAGACCCGCGGCGACGCCCCATTCCGTCATTCGCCGGCCGAGGGCGCGAGCGCGCTCGGGGTTGCCGGCCCCCAGCTCACGGCCGATCATCGCCTGGGCGGCGATCGCGATCGCGTCGAGTGTGAGCGCGAGCAGGTTCCAGATCTCGAACGCGATCTGGTGCGCGGCAAGGTCGTCGTCGCCGATGCGGGCCGCCACCGCGAGCGTGATGGTGAGGCTGCCCCGCAACGCCGCGGTGCGAAGGAAGAGGTCGAACCCATCGCCCGCGAGCTCGCGGATCATCGCCGGATCAGGCCCGAGCGTCACCTCATGTGCCGATACCGCCTTACGGATCCACCACACGAACATTCCCGCCGCGACCCATTGGGCAACGACAGTGGAGAACGCCGACGCGCCGATCCCGAGATCGAACCCGTAGATGAGGATCAGTTCGAGGACAAGGTTGAGCAGGGCAGTGGCGAGGGCGACGTAGAACGGGCGTGCCGTGTCTTGCAGGCCCCGGAGGTAGCCGACGCCGGCGAGGCTGATGAGCATCGCCGGCACGCCGAACATCGAGATTCGCAGGTAGACCTCGGCGTTGGCGGCGACGTCGCCCTTGCCGCCCAGGGCGCCGATCAGCGCCGGGCCGAAGGCCAACCCGGCACCCAGAAGGGCGACGCCGACTAGGGCCGCGAGCCAGAGCGATTGGACCGCTTGATGAGCGGCCCGACGGTGCTCGCCGGCCCCGAGCAAGCGAGCAACTGCGGAGGTCGTGCCGTAGGCGAGAAAGATGAACACGGCGTGGCCGATGAGTAGCAGCGACGATGCCAACGCCAGGCCGCCGAGTTGGGGCGTGCCGATCCGGCCGACCACTGCGGTGTCGGCCAGGATGTAGAGCGGTTCGGCGATGAGCGCGCCGAGCGCCGGGAAGGCGAGGCGAAGGATTTCTCGGTCATCGCCCGTCCACCGGAGACGACTCGGCGCAGCCATGGGGTCGCAGGCTATTCCCGTCTCGCCCATACCGTGGTTGCGGCCACTAGCGTCTTCTCGACCCTCTGATCCGCCGACGCCATGAGATCCATCCCGCCGTGACTGATACACCCACCGAGACCGTGAACGACGCGGCTTCAGCGCGGCAGCGGTTTCGCTACATCCCGGCCCTCGACGGCATGCGGGGATTCTGGGTCGTCTTCGGGCCGCTGCTCTACCACGCCCGCCCAGAGAGCGTTGTCGGCGGCCCCGACATCCTTCCGGGCGGCATTCTCGGCGTCGACATGTTCTTCGTGTTGTCGAGTTACCTGATCACGGGCATCGCCCTCAACGAGATCGAGTCGACCGGCCGCATCGACCTGGTGGCCTACGCGGGGCGCCGGATCCGTCGACTCTTCCCGGCGCTGTTCACGCTGATTGCGTTCCTGGCGATCTACCTGGCGCTGAGCGACGCCGAACTCGTGCCTCGCTGGACGGGAGCGATTGTTTCGTCGCTGCTCTATGTGGCGAACTGGTACGAGATCGGCAGCGGCGTCGATTACTTCGAACAGTGGCAGAACCCGTCACCGTTGAAACACGTGTGGTCGTTCTCGATCGAGGAGCAGTTCTACCTCTTCGCGCCGCTGTTCATCATCGCGATCAACCGCTACTTCCCGAAGCGATTCCGTCAGGTACTCCTGGTGTCGTCGATCCTCGGTGCGCTGCTGTCGGCGTGGTGGATGGCGAGAGTCCACGTCGATGCCGACTCGATCAGTCGGGCCTACTACGGCACCGACACCCGGGCTCAGGCGTTCTTCGTGGGCATTGCGATGGCCGTGATGGTGCGCATGTGGGGCAAGATCCGCAGCCCTCGCAACTCCACGCTGGTCGCGCTGCTGGCCTACCCAGCCACCGCGTGGTTCTTCTGGGCAGTGATGAACGTCTCGGAGCGAGACGCTTGGATGTTCGAGAACGGCGGATTCCTCCTCGCCGCAGTGATGTCGGGCGTGATCCTCCATGGACTTTCACAAGACGCGCCGTGGAGCCCGCTCCACCGGATCTTTGCGTCTCGCCCCTTCATCTATGTGGGCAAGATCAGCTACGGCCTCTACCTGTATCACTGGCCCGTCTATCTGCTCGTCACTCCTGAGCGCGCCGAACGCTGGACCACGATCGACAACCCCAGCGGCTACGTGCTGCTCGCCATCCACCTCACGATCACCTTCGTGCTGGCGATCGTTTCGTTCCAGCTGATCGAGCAGCCCTTCACCAAGCGGAAGTTCCCGCTCAGCGCAGTGAAGCTCGATGTCCGCAACGGCGCGCTGGCCGGCTCGTTCGCAATCGTCGCCATCCTCGGCGGCCTGCTCTGGGCCAACAGTCAGCGACCCAACGACGTCGAGCAGGTGCTGATCTTCGCTCCGGGAGCGGAGACGACCGACCCCGAGCCCGAGGTCGACTTCGGCGAATCCGACATCGCCGGCGCCGACACCGGCGACGACGTCGATCAGAACGAACTCATCGACAATGCCGACGAAGGAGCCACCCGAGTGCTCGTCGTGGGCGACTCGGTGTCGGCCCAGATCGGCTGGGCGTTGCAGGGATGGGGCGAGGACAATCCTGAGCAGGTCGTGGTCTTCAACGAGAGCCACATCGGTTGCGGTGTGGTCCGTTACGGCGACAAGCGGGTGAACGAGACCGACGAGGGCCCGGTCGGTGACATCTGCTCGAACTGGAACGTGGCCGTGGCACCGCACCTCGTGGCCGACTCCGAAATCATCAGCTGGCCGACCGCAATCGAACTCTTCCAACCCGACATCGTGTTGGCCCACGTGTCGTCGTGGGATGTGGCTGACCGCATCGTGCCGGGGGTCGTGGAGGAGTGGGCGTCCGTCGGCGATGCCGCCTACGACGACTATGTGCTCTCCGAATACACCGAGGCCAACGCCGTGCTGTCGGCTGGTGGCGCACGGGTTTTCTGGATGATGTCGCCCTATCTGAACCGAGGGTTGTTGCCCGATGATCACATCGACCGGGTCGACGGGATCAACGCGCTGGTCACGGAAGCGATCGAGACGATTCTCGCCGACGACCCCGATGCGATCATCAGCGAAATCGACTACCCGGATTGGATCGGTGAGACCGGCGGCCCTCGCGACATCGAGCTCCGCGACGACGGCGTACACCTGACACAGTTCGGCCTCGATGAGATCGCCCCGTGGCTGATCGAGGAGATGGGTCTGACGTGACCGCCCCAGCGCGGCCGAAGTTTCGCTACATCCCGACCTTCGATGGGATGCGCGGGTTCTGGGTTCTCATGGGGCCGCTGCTCTACCACGCCCGCCCCCAGTCGATTCAGGGTGGCCCCGACATCGTCCCCGGCGGCATTCTCAGCCTCGATCTCTTCTTCGTGCTGTCGAGCTATCTGATCGTCAGCATCGCGCTGCGCGAGTGGGACGGCACCGGCCAGATCGATCTCGTCGCCTACGCCGGCCGGCGGGTCCGTCGCCTCTTCCCCGCACTCTTCCTGGCCCTTGGTTTCCTCAGCATCTACCTGGCGGTCGTCAACGATCCCGAGATCGTCGATCGGTGGACCGGAGCGATCGTCTCTGCGCTCACCTACAGCGCGAACTGGCACGAGATCGCGGCCGACGTCTCGTATTTCGAGCAGTTCGGCGCGCCGTCACCGCTCAAACACGTGTGGTCGTTCGCGATCGAGGAGCAGTTCTACCTCTTTGCCCCGCTCTTTCTGATCGCGGGGCTGCGCTGGGGCGGCCGCCGTGGACGCGAGATCCTGCTCGCCGTTTCAGTGACGGGCGCCCTTGCCTCCGCGTGGTGGATGGCGCGAGTCCATGTGGAGGGCGAAGACCCGTCGCGGGCCTACTACGGCACCGACACACGGGCCCAGGCGCTGTTCGTCGGCATCGCCATCGCCCTTGCGGTGCATCTCTAC
>CALKOE010000245.1 GCA_938091985.1 uncultured Acidimicrobiales bacterium
GGCGGACGATCTCGTGATCGTCGAGCAGGGCGACTCGAATCGTAGGTTCGCTCACGTCAGCAGTCTCGCGTGCACGGGGCCGTTTCCGCCGCTCAACCCGGGACGACCGCGGTTGGGCAGTGCGGCCGGTGGATGAGCGCGGTGGTCGTCGAGCCGAGGAAGAAGTGGGGCAGCCCGGTGCGGCCCCGTTGGCCGAGGACCAACAGGTCGGCGGTTTCGGAACGACTGAGCAGCACCCAACGGGCGTCGCCCTCGGCGATCTCGCGGGTGATCCGTGATTCGGGGACACCGAGCTCGGCACATACCTTGTCGGCAGCCTCGTTGACGCCGGTTTGTGCGGCCGCACGCAGCGCCTTGATGTCGAAGCGGTTGACGCCGTAGAGGATTGGCCCGTCGACCGGCGTCTGCCAGGCCGAGATCGCACTGATCTCTGCGTTGTCCGGGGCGTTCTCGACTGCCCATCGGAGCGCGGCGATGGAGTTGTCGGAGCCATCGACCCCCACCACGATGCGCTCGCTGGCTACAGCGGGGACCAGCGCATCGCGGCAGGGGACGATGACGAGTGGGACCGGGGTGTGATCGGCGCAGTGGCGAGCCACCGATCCGATCACGTTGGCCCGCACCGGTCCGCGACCGCGAGTGCCCACCACCAACAGTTGGGCGTCGCGGGCGGTCTCGACGAGCACCACACCGGCATCGCCGTGTTCGACGATCGGCGGGTCGTGGGGGACGTCGTCGGGTAGTTCGGCCATGCACGCCAAGGCGGCTTCTTGCGCGGCCGCGGCCATCTCGGCGACAGGCGGTGCCGCGCCGGGCCCAAAGGGGGTGGGCGCCCAGACGGCGACCGGATAGTCCCAGGAGTGCACTGGTCGGATGGGGCCGAACTGCGCGGTGCGGGTTGCGGCCCAGTCGAGAGCGGCCTGGGAGGCGTCGGTGCCGTCGATGCCGACGACCATGCCGCGCCGTTCGGGGCTCGAAGAGGCGTCGGTCATGTCAGGTCCTCGCTGTCGTCAGGTTGTTGGTGATCGGGCTGAAGGGTGCGGCCGCTGATATCGGTCGGCGCGATGTGGATCGTGCGGGCCTTCTCACCGGACGCCCATGGTTCGGGGTCGATCTCGTCGTCATGCATTGCATCGGCGAGGGTGTGTGATTCCCGTGCTGTGCCGTGGACCACGACCGACCAGCCGGTCTGTGTGTCGGCGTTGATCTCATCGATTTCGAAGGCCACTTCGCCGATCATGATGGCGGCGGCGAGCTTGGTCCCTTCGGTGGTGCGGACGACGATCTCACCGTCGTCCACCAGATAGTTCACCGGGAAAATGTCGGGTCTGGTCCCGTCGATCACAACGAGGCGGCCCACTTGTTGGCTCGCAAGCAGGGCCCAACAGTCTTTCTCATCAAGGGCGGAGAGAGAGGAGGTGTTGGTGCCTTCGGCCATGTGACGATCCTTGGTCGGCAAGTGGCGGTGCGGACAGGGACCAACGTCCTGAATCCCGCCGGTGCTCGTGCCGGATCGGTTGTGTAGGGTCGCCGTTCGATGGCTGAGCTGCGTTTCACCTTTGGGACGATGGGGTCGGGGAAGTCCACCCAGGCGCTCCAGATTCACCACAACTTGCGCGCCCGTGGTCTCCACACGATCTTGACTACGCAGCTGGATCGCGCCGAGGGACGGGTGTCGAGTCGGTTGGGTGTGTCCGCGGACGCGGAGATCGTGGAGCCCCACACTGATCTGTTCGAGATGGTGCGTCGCCGCATGGCCCGTCAGGGCAGCGTCGATGCGGTCATCAGCGACGAGGTGCAGTTCTATACGCCGATCCAGTGCGAGCAGCTCGCCCGTGTCGTCGACGAACTCGCCGTCGACATCTACGCATTCGGTCTCCTCACGAGCTTCCAGGGGGAGCTGTTTCCCGGTACCGCCCGCATGCTCGAGCTGGCCGATCAGCGCATCGAGATCCAGGTCGAGGCTCGTTGCTGGTGTGGGGCGCGAGCCACCCACAACGGGCGGTTCGTCGATGGTCGCCAGGTTGTCTCGGGACAGCTCAAGGTGGTCGGAGACACCGGTGGTCCGACGTCGGGTGAAGTCACTTACGACCTGTTGTGCCGAGCCCACTGGCTGGATGGGGCGCGCAAAGCCAGCGGCTCCCAGCTCGAACTGCTCGATGTCGACGAAGCCCGCTCAGAGAGCGATGATGTCGACCACAGCGGCCCGGTCGAGGTCAATCCCGATGCCGTACCCACTCCATTGAAAGCCACCTGACGTTGATTCTCTCCGATCGCTCCATTCGCGAACAGCTCGAGGCAGGTCGCATCGTGATCGAGCCGCTCGACCCGCGGGGCCTCCAGC
Organism: uncultured Acidimicrobiales bacterium; assembly: GCA_938091985.1. Classification (GTDB taxonomy): domain Bacteria; phylum Actinomycetota; class Acidimicrobiia; order Acidimicrobiales; family Aldehydirespiratoraceae; genus JAJRXC01. The sequence continues at coordinate 2,345 of CALKOE010000245.1, forward strand.
CTTCCTCGGTCGATCTGCGGCTCGACCGATGGTTCCGGGTCTTTCGCAATCACATGATGAGCCACATCGATGTGAAGACGAACCTCGAAGAGCTCACCCAACTCGTGGAGGTCGAAGAGGACGAACCGTTCATCCTTCACCCGGGCGAGTTCGTTCTCGGCAGCACCCTCGAGCGCGTGGCCGTGCCCGACGATCTGGTCGGCCGTATCGAAGGCAAGTCATCGCTCGGTCGACTCGGTCTCTTGATCCACTCGACGGCCGGCTTCGTCGATGCCGGCTTCGACGGTCAACTCACGCTCGAGCTGAGCAATGTGGCGAACCTGCCGATCACGCTCTATCCCGAGATGAAGATCGGGCAGATCTCGTTCCAGCAGATGACGACCCCGGCCGACGTGCCGTACGGGACGGGTCCGTTGCGCTCGAAGTACAAGAATCAGCGGGGCCCGATGCCCAGCCGTTACTGGGAAAACTTCGACTCGTAGGTCTCTGAACGCTGATCAGTTCTTATCCACAGGAGTGTGGAGAAGTCAGCGGTATTGGGTGGCGGTGATGATTCCCGCAAGGATCATGCCGAGCCCCAGCAGCAGGATTCCGTTCGAGGTGTCCCAGATCGAGCCGACATAGTTCAGCAGGATCGTGGCGACACCGAGTCCGAGCAGGCCGAACATCACGACCGGCACCCACGTGGGGCTGGGCGGAAGAGTCTCATGCCCCGTATGGGAAACCGTCTCTGGCGTGTAGCCGTCGGGTCGAGTGCCCTTTGGGGTCACCCGTCCACCCGAGACCCGGCGCTTGCTTGGCTTCTGCGACATGCCAAGACTCTAGAGGGTCGATGCCCTCACCGGAGAACGAACTGCAACTAGAGGAATCACAACAATGTGATTATCCCCCGAGTTATCCACAGGTTGTGGATAGATCCGGTCACTCGATGGGTGCGACGAGGTCCATGTCTTCGAGGCAATGGCGCGGCGCTTGAGGGTCTTCATCGGGGGCGATGGTCATGCGAACTTCGGCCCCGCAGATGCTGCACCGGTAGGCGATCTTCACCTTGCGAAGCTCTCCTGCGGGCGGCGGTTCCGGCACAGGAATGGCCAGGCCGCGCAACATCGCCAGGCCGATCCGGAGGATCAGAACGGCGACCACCACAGCAATCACGACATTGACGGGGTTCACGACTGTCAGCCTACGGGCGACGCAAGAGCGTGGCGGCCGCGCCGGTTGGTCCGAAGGCGGCGGTCATCACCAGTTCGCCGGGTTCAGCGTGGTGGAGACCGTCGACGATGAGCCGCAGCTCTTCGGCTGCGCCGGCGTCGCCGACCGAGAGGGTTCCACCCGCTCGGTTCACGCGGTCGGGTTCGATGTCGAGTTCGTGGATCGCAAGGAGAGTCGCCGCTGCGGTGGGCTCAGCGAGCTCCCAACGATCGACGGCAGCAGGCGATACACCGTTCGGCATCGCCGCCTCGACTGCGGCACGAATACCGCCGGTGGGGTCGAGCGGGTGGCCGGCTGAACGTCCGACTCCCAATATGGGCGGTCCCACGGGCTGAGAGGAGACGACGAGAGCGGCGACTCCGTCGGCAGCCGGAGCGAAGGTGAATCCGGTCACCGTGCCGTCGGGATCGAAGCTGGGCGGGAGTTCGGCGAGGTCGGAGGGGCGTGCGCGTGCAGTGTCGGCGGTGACGGCCGCGCCTCGCTGCATGGCCACTCGATCTCCGGGCTCGGCGGCGATCGGCGTGATCACCGCGCCAGCGGACATGAGCGTGCGGCGCTCGTGGCTGCGGGCGGCCCACTCGTCTTGGGCGACGCGGTCGATCCCGGCGCGACGAGCGGCGCGGTCGGCAGCGGACGGTGCAGAGAGCAAGCCGCCCTCGTTCTCGACCCGGTGAGCCGGGCCGTCGCCCCACGGTCGCCCGTAGGTGCGCGCCAGCGCCGAGGCGCCGGGTTGCACCATCGTTGCGGCACACACGCCGATCACCATCGCCGTCTCGATCTCGCCTGCGGTGACTGCAGCGACCGCGGCGTGGAGGGCGGCGGTGCCGCTGGTTGCGGCTCGCTCGATCACTGTGCCGCCGATGTTGTCGGGCCAGCCTGCGGTGAGAATCGCAGCACGGGCCATGTTGGCGCCTTGCGCTCCCACCGGTTCGGCGCAGCCGACGAACACCTCGTCGATGTGGTGTCCGGCGCGTGCCACGTTCATGACGTGGGCGGTGAGGTCGACCGGGTGCCAACCCGCGAGCGCGCCTTCCACCGGGGTGAAGGGGCTGCGAATCGCGGAAGCGATGTGGACGGGCATCGCCGCAGTCTGGTCGCTACCCGAGGTCGAGGAAACAGCGAAGGCCCACGGAGTCGGGAAGTCGCCCGCCGCAGGTGCGGGCGTATTCGAGGTATCCGGTGTCGATCGGGGCCGACGAGTAGAGCTCATCGCACGACTGGTTGTTGCCCGACTCGCACGAATCCCACAACAGGTCGAGCGTGCGATCGTCGCCGTAGGTGTCGAGCGCACCGTCGGCGGGGCCGGCGCCGATGCACTCAGCTGCTGCGGTCGCCGGGTCGCCTTCTGCCATCTTTCCGATGACGCAGATTGCCTCTGCTTCGCTCGTCGGTCGGCCTGACTCCTCGAGCGCTTCGATCATCGTCTGCACGAAGGCCGGCACACTCGCGAGGTCGTCGACGCAGGAGACGGCCATCGCCAGGAGTTCGGCGTCTTCGTCGCCGGTGACGGTGCCGTCGATCACCGCTTGAGGGTCGATGTCGGTGTCGATGAGGTCCTCGAGGATGCAGCGCTGTTCATCGGTGGTGAGTTCGGCGTCGATGAGCGTGCCGATTGCCTGCTCCTGCAGCGGAGAGGCTTCAGGTCCGGCGTCGTCGCCGCAAGAAACGGCGAGAACCGCACACAGAACGACTGCCGAGAAGAGACATCGGGGGGTGATATCCACAGGCCACATCCGCCGCACGCTATCCCCCTGGCGCGACGTCGCCCGGTCGGGAGCAGTGCTCCGGGGCCGGGCGAGGCGTCGTTGCGGCATTTCCTGGGTAGGGGGCAGATTCACCCCCACCCAGGGAGTTCTTGGTTTTGAAGGGATCACCACTCTGGACCCCACCGACAGTGGTCGTCAAGGGGAATTTCTGCCGCGCGCTGCGGTTTGTCGCCTGGTCGTCGGCCGTTGTCCACAGTTTCGCCGGAGGGGGTGGATTTCGGACGCCTGTTCTGAGGCTCACCTACACTCCTGCCGTGATCGGTCGTTGGGTGACACACGCCCTCATCTATCTGTCGTTGTGTTCCACCGTCTCCTTGGTGTGGGTGCTCTTGACCGACGGCACTGTCGACGACCTGAAGGACTACGCAGCGACACCCGGCGACGCGCTCACTGTGAGCTTCTGGCCGGTCTGGTTCTGGCTGCTCTGGGGAACCGCCGTCGCGATGCACGGCGCGGTGGTGCTCGGCCGCCTTGTTCCCGGGCGGCGCCGGCGTCTTGCGGCGCGGGGTTCGGTGCAGCGACCGGGCCGTCGCCACGTGGTGGCCATGTTCACCGACCTGTCGGGGAGCACCGAGACCAACGAGCGTCTGGGCGATGTGGCGTGGGCGCAACTCGTTGCCGACCACCGACGAACCGTGCGCGAACTGATGGCGCGGCACGGAGGCAAAGAAGTGAGCACCCAGGGCGACGGATTCTTCGTGCGGTTCTACGAACCGGGTCCTGCTGTCGAATGCGCGCTGGCGATTCAACTGAGGTGCAAGGAGGAGCGTGCCCTCGGGTCAGACCTGCCCCCGGTGCGCATCGGCATTCACCAGGGCGAGGCCGTGCATGGCGACGACGACGTCTTGGGTCAGGTCGTGAACGTTGCGGCTCGACTCCTCGAGGTAGCCGCACCCCACGAGATCGTCGTGACGGAACCGGTCGCCGACGGCGCCGATCCGGCAGTGCTGCAAGATCGAGGTTTGGTGAATCTGAAGGGCATCGCCCAGCCGCGGCACCTTCTCTCGGTGAGCTGGGACCCAGCGGCGCCGGTAGCGACTCTCCATCGCGCCCAGAGCCGTCGCCGACGACGCGCCGATGAGTGGCGTCGTCGTCGCTGAAGGACGATGATGCAGAAGACTCTGAACTGTCCATGCGGCGGCGGGAGCCCGTTTGCCGAATGCTGCGGCCCGATTCACGACGGCACCAAACCTGCCGCGACAGCGGAAGCCTTGATGCGCTCGCGGTATGCCGCGTTCGTGGTGGGCAACGACGACTACCTCCTTCAGTCGTGGGCGCCCGAGAGTCGGCCGAGCCGCCTCACCTTGGACCCGGGGCAACGCTGGACCGGACTCGAGATCCTGGCCACCGCTGACGGCCGGGAGCTCTCCGCTGTGGGAGAGGTCGAGTTCATCGCGCACTACGAGATCGATGGAGTCCCCGGATCGATGCGGGAACGCAGCCGGTTTCGGCGCGAGGCCGGCCGCTGGGTCTACGTCGACGGCTGAGCGATCCGGTCCCGCGATCTGGTCGATACTGGGGCATGTCGAGTTCCACGGCGCGTTCCGGTGTGGTCGCTTCGGTGGTCGCCGCAGTGATCGCGTCGTTCGTGGTGGCGGTCGTGATCGGGATCGGCGCCATCGTCGTGGAGGATCAGTTCGAGCTGGGCTTTGGCGTGCTCTTTGCCGCGGTCCTCGCGGGATCACTTGTGTTGTCGATCATCCCTGCGCTGGCGATCGGCGCCGTGCTCGGTGCGGTCGGACGACCCTGGCTCGCGTTCCTGGTCGCTCCGCTTGCTGGTGCAGCGCTGGGTTCCCTCATCGGTGCGAGCGGGGTGGGGGCCGGTCTTCTCGGCGGCGCGGTGGCCGCGCTGGTGTTCGTGCGGTTCGAGCCGCAGGCCCGGCTCTGATCGAGCGCCCGCGCTAGTCGACAGAGTCGAGGAGCGGCCCGAGCAGATCGCGGATCGAGGTGATGCCCAGCGCTCCGTCCTCGCGGCGGACGAGCAGATGCCGCACTCCGGCGACGAGCATCGTGTCGGCAGCGTCGGCGATCGGAGTGGTGGAAGCGACTTCGACGACGTCTCGAGTCATGACATCGATCGCCCACGCGGCGGGGTCGTTGGCGACGGCGCGCACGATGTCTCGCTCGGTGACGATGCTCGTCGCTCCTTCGTGACCGCCGACGACCAGTGCGCCGACCGACGACCGATCCATGTGGCGAGCGAGTGTCTCCAGGTCGTCGGACTGGCTCGCCATCTCCATGTCGAAGGCGGTGACGGATGCGACGGGGCAGGTGGCGTCGATGGCGGGCGCGGGTTCGGACATGGCCCGAAGCTACGAAGCCTGACCCACGACGAGAAGGGTCGGAGGTCCCGGTGTCGCGGTGTTGCGGGTTTGCGGCACCTGTTGACACTGCACGTGGGAGGCTTCCGGAATGGATGAACTCGACGTCGCCGGCCCCGCATTTCTCGAGATGGCGCACCGCATCGTGTGGTGCACGGTCGCAACGGTCGAGCCCGATGGTGGGGCTCGTACGCGGATTCTGCACCCGATCTGGGAGTGGGACGGGGAGCGGCTGACCGGATGGATCGCAACGGCGCCGACACCAATCAAGGCGCGAGCGATCGACGCCGATCCGAAGATCTCCCTGACCTACTGGGATCCCACGCAGGACACCTGCACGGCCGAGTGTCGGGCCGAGTGGATCGACGATGCCGATCGTGAGGCCCTCTGGGCCCGCTTCGTGGATGGTCCGGCACCGGTTGGTTATGACCCGGCCATCATTCCGCCTTGGGCCGAGGGGCCCCTGTCGCCCGCATTCTCGGGCTGGAAGCTCGAGCCGTATCGACTACGGGTGATGCCCGGGCAGGCGATGCTCGACGGTCAAGGGTTGCTGCTCTGGCGCGAGTGACTGTGCGGTACCGTCGGGCCTCGATCTACAGGGGGGCACGACGTGCTGGACAAAGTGATCAAGGGCGGCACGATCGTCGACGGGTCCGGAGGCGCTTCCTACGCGGGCGACGTCGGTGTCCGCGACGGAAAGATCGTGGCGGTCGGCGAGACGGTCGACGAGGCCGCGCACGAGACCATCGACGCCGATGGAGCGTTGGTCACCCCGGGCTGGGTCGATCTCCATACGCACTACGACGGGCAGATCAGCTGGGACAGCGAGATGGCGCCGTCGTCGATGAACGGGGTGACCACCGCGGTGATGGGGAACTGTGGCGTCGGGTTCGCCCCGGTCGCCCCGGGCGGCGAGAAGGAACTCATCGAGCTCATGGAGGGGGTCGAGGACATCCCAGGCACCGCGCTCTATGAGGGCATGGAGTGGGGCTCCTGGGAGACGTTCCCTGAGTATCTCGACTACATCGGAGAGCGGGAGTACGCCCTCGACATCGGCGCGCAGGTCGCCCATGGAGCACTGCGCTACTACGTGATGGGTGATCGCGGCGCGGACAATGAGGACGCGACCGAATCCGACATCGCTGAGATGGGGCGACTTGTTGCCGAGGCCGTCGACGCCGGCGCGGTCGGTTTCAGCACGTCTCGCACGATTGGTCACCGCGCCCTTTGGGGGAAGCCCGTCCCGGGCACGTTCGCCCCGTTCGAGGAGCTGCGGGCAATCTGCGCAGCCATGGTCTCGACCGGCAAGGGCGTGTTCGAGATGATTCCGTCGGGCACGGTCGGCCAACTCGAACGCCTGGGTGGCGAACCCTTCACCCTGCAAGAAGAACACGGCCTGATGGCGCGGGTCTCGAAGGAGACGGGGTGCCGGGTCACTTTCACGCTCGTGCAGTCGCCCGACTATCCGCCCGACACGTGGCGTGAACTCCTCGAGCTCACAGAAGCGGCGAACGCGAGCGGGGCCGACCTCTACCCCCAGGTGCCCTCTCGGCCGATCGGGTTCGTGACCGGGCTCACCGGGTACCACGCGTTTCAACGTCGCCCGTCCTACATGCGCATCGCACACCTCCCGATCGCCGATCGCGTGGCGGAGATGCGCAAGCCCGAGGTGCGGTCGGCAATCCTTGGTGAGGACGATGTGCCCGTGGAAGAGCCGGGTTCGATGGAGAACCTCTACACCCTGTTCCTGGGAGCGGCCGCCCTCACCTACCCGCTCACCGACCCCGTCAACTACGAGCCGACCATGGATCAGATGCTCGGAGCGCGGGCAGCTGATGGCCAGGATCCGATCGAGATCCTCTACGACTTCCTGCTCGAGGACGATGGCCTCGCCATGGGTTCGCTTGCGGGCGTCGACCTGAAGGCGAGTCAAGACGTGTTGCGCGAGATGTTGCTGCACCCGGCGACCGTGACGGGACTCAGTGATGCCGGCGCTCATGTCACCCTGATCTGCGACGGCACGATGCCAACCACGCAGCTCGGCTTCTGGACACGCGACCGCAGCCGCGGCGAGCAACTTCCGATCGAGTTCCTGGTCGCCAAGCAGACCTCTCGCAATGCCGCGCTCTACGGGTTCTCCGATCGCGGTTCGCTCACCGTCGGCAAGCGGGCCGACATCAACGTGATCGATCACGGCGCCATCAGTGTCGGCAAACCGCGGGCCCGTCAGGACCTGCCCGGTGGCGGCAGCCGGTTGATTCAACCGGTGAGCGGGTATCTCGCGACGATGGTGAACGGCGTGGTCACGCGTCGCCACGATGCCGACACCGGTGAACGACCCGGGCGCCTCGTTCGGAGCATGAAGTGAGCGCCGTCGAAGAGTGGGACGCCATCGTTGTCGGTTCCGGCCCCGGTGGTCTCACGACTGCGGCCTGTCTGGGTTCGTCCGGGAAACGGGTTCTGGTGCTGGAGCGCCACGACGTCGCCGGCGGCAACACCCAGGTCTTTCGTCGCCACCACGGCGACGACTGGTACGAGTTCGACGTGGGCGTCCATTACATCGGTGAGTGCGGCCCCGGTGGGCTGTTCACCAACATCTTCAATGCGCTCGGTGTGGGCGAGCGCATGAGCTTCAGTCAGCTCGATCCTGATGGGTTCGACACGCTCCACTTCCCGGACTTCGAGTTCCGCGTTCCGGCGAGCTGGGAGGAATACGAACGTCGGATGATCGAGCGGTTCCCCAATGATCGAGCCGGCATCGAGCGCAGCATGAGCGTGCTTCACACCGTCGCGGAGGAGAGCCGCTTGCTGTTCGGTGAAGACCGCGAGACCTTTGACCGGTGGGCCTTCCGGCCGCTCTCGGAGCTGTTCGAGGAGGCTGAACTCTCGCAGGAAGCATGCGCCGTTCTCGACCATTGGTCGGGTCTGTACGCAGGTGGCCCGAAGCAGACCGCCGTGATCATGCACGCCCGGATGGTCGGCCATTACATGGGTGGCGCCTACTACCCGGAGGGCGGCGGCCAGATGATCGCGGCCCGCTTGATGCAGGCAGTCGAGGCATGCGGTGGCGAGATCAGAACGTTGTCGCCGGTGGGTCGGATCATCGTCGAGGACGGTGCCGCGGTAGGCGTGGAGCTCGAGAACGGCGACATCGCCCACGCACCGATCGTGGTCGGCAACGGCGACTACCGGCGCATGGTGACCGATCTCATCGGAGCGGAGCACCTCGCTCCCGCCACGGTCACGTGGGCCGAGGAAGCCGAGATGACGCTCGGTCTCGTGTGTGTCTACGTTGCAGTCGACAAGGAAATCGACGGACCCAACACGAACTACTTCGTGTTCCCCGACTATCGCACCGACGAGCTCTACGAGACCCTGGACCAGGGCGAACTGCCCGATGGCGAGGTTCCCTTTGCCTACATCGCGATGGCGTCGCGGAAGGACCCCGGCAACGCAGAACTGTGCCCTCCTGGCCAGACCAACTTCC
>CALKOE010000246.1 GCA_938091985.1 uncultured Acidimicrobiales bacterium
TCGTGGTCGACGGCCGCGACGCGCAGTTCGACAACGACGGCTACTTCCTCGGCGTCACCCTCCTCGACCATGTCACGCCCGACATGACCGTCTACACCGACGAGATCTTCGGACCGGTTCTGTGTGTCGTGCGAGTCGACACCTACCAAGAAGGGGTCGACCTCATCTCCACGAACCCGTGGGGTAACGGCGCAGCGATCTTCACCCGCGACGGCGGCGCCGCCCGCCAGTTCCAAGAAGATGCCGATGCCGGCATGGTCGGCATCAACGTGCCCATCCCCGTGCCCGTGGGCTATCACTCCTTCGGCGGCTGGAAGGACTCAGCCTTCGGTGACACCACCATGTACGGCCCCGAAGGCATCCACTTCTATACCCGTCCGAAGGTGATCACGAGCCGGTGGCCCGACCCCGCCGGCAGTGCCGTGAACCTCGGCTTCCCGACCAACCAGTAGCTCGAACGAAAGAGACCAGCCATGGACTTCGGCGTTGTTCTTCAGACCGACCCTCCCGCATGGCGGGTCGTTGATCTTGCCCAAAAGGCCGAGACGCTCGGATTCAGCCACGGCTGGACATTCGACAGCCATGTCCTGTGGCAGGAGCCCTACGTCATCTTCAGCCAGATGCTCTCGGCGACGAACCGCATGATCGTCGGGCCCATGGTGACCAACCCGGGCACCCGGAACTGGACCGTCACCGCGTCGCACTACGCAACGCTCAACGACATGTTCGGCAACCGCACCGTTTGCGGCATCGGTCGGGGCGACTCGGCGATGCGAGTGCTCGGTCACACCCCCACCAAGCTGTCGACGCTCAGCGACTCGATGCACGTGATCAAGGAGCTCGCCGAGGGCCGCGAGGTCACCTACAACGGCACCCAGCAGCGGTTCCCGTGGGCCAAGGACTCGAAGCTCGACATCCTCATGGCCGGCTACGGGCCCAAGGCACTCGACATGTGCGGTCGTGAGACCGACGGCTTCATTCTCCAGCTGGCCGATCTCGATCTCGCCGAATGGATGATCAACGCGGTGCGGGCCGCCGCCAGCGACGCCGGGCGCAACCCCGACGACCTCTACATCTGCGTGGCCGCCCCGGCCTACGTCGGCACCGATCTCGCCCACCAGCGCGACCAGTGCCGCTGGTTCGGCGGCATGGTCGGCAACCACGTTGCCGACATCGTGGAGCGCTACGGCGACAGCGGTGCGGTGCCCGAAGCTCTCACCGACTACATCAAGGGCCGCGAGGGCTACGACTACGCCGGTCACGGCAAAGCCGGCCACGACGACACCGACTTCGTGCCCGACGACATCATCGATCGCTTCTGCATTCTCGGCGACGAAGACGCCCACATCGAGCGCCTCAAGGCACTCGAAGCCCTCGGCGTCGACCAGTTCGCGATCTATCTGATGCACGACCAGAAGGACGAGACGCTCAACGCCTACGGCCAGCGCATCATCCCGGCCTTCAACGACCGGGGCTAATCGACGCTCACACGCCGGTGCTCTGGCGACGCCACGGCATGGCGACCCATTCCAGGGCGGCGACAGCGGCGAACATCGAGATGCCCACTGCGCTGGCGCCGAGCACAGCGGCCCAGGCGATATCGTAGCGCGACAGGCCTGCACTCTGGGTGATCAGCTGACCGAGCGACCCCTGCGTTCCGCCGAAATACTCCGCAACGATGGCCGAGATGATCGCGAGCGAACTGGCCAGCCTCAGCGACGACATGAGGAACGGCAGCGCATTCGGGATCCGCACGCGGCGGATCACGGACCATTCCGAGGCCGCCTGGCTTCGCATCAACTCGACGTGGATCGAATCGACCTGGGTGAGGCCCTTCGTCACGTTGACGAACACCGGGAAGAAGACGACAACGATCACGACGAGTCGACGCGAGAACGAGTTGGTGGAGCCAAACCAGATGTTGAAGATCGGCGCCAGAGAGACGATCGGCACGGCCGCCATTCCTGACGCCAACGGCGTCACGACGTCGCTGAACCAGTCCCACCGCGAGGCAAAGAGCGCCGCCAGGATCGCCACGATCGAGCCGACGATCAGGCCGTAGACCGCATTGCCGCCAGTGATCTCGACACCATCCCAGATGCGTTGGGCGTTGTCGCCGACTGCGGTGTAGATCGACGACGGGCTGGGGAGCAGGAACTGCTTGATGTCGAACGCTCGCACCATCCACTCCCAGAGGCTGAAGAAGACGGCGCCGAAGACCAACGGGACAACGATCGTCGACGCTCGACTGGAGATTCTCGAAGTCGCGTTCACAGCGGCATCTCCGAACGTTGACGGGAGCCGGGCATGAGCCGCTCGAGCCCACCGATGGCAGAGGTGAAGACAAGGCCGAGCACGCCGGCGCCGATGATCGCGCAATACATCTTGGGCGGATCTGTCTGGGCCTGCTGGGCGTAGCCCAGGATCAGCCGGCCGATGCCGCCGGGAAGACCGATCGAAATCTCACCGACGATGGAGCCGATGATGGACGCCGCCGCAGCCAGCTTGAGCGCCGGCACGATGTAGGGAACGGCACCGGGCAAACGGACCTTGAGAAGCGTCTGCCGCCTCGTCGACGCGTAGGACTCCATCAGCTCGATGGAGTGCGCCGGAGGCGATTGCAGACCGCGGAGGCCGTTCACGGCCACCGGGAAGAACGTGAGATAGGTCGCGATCAGCGATACCGACATCCACGGTTGCCAGTCGATGACCTCGATACGGTTGCCCCACGTCACGATGACCGGGGCAAGAGCGAGAAGCGGAATCGTCTGCGAGACGATGATCCACGGCAGGATCCCGCGTTCGAGCAGCTTCGACCGCAGCATGATGATGGCCAGCGACATCCCGATGAACGCGCCCATCAAGAAACCGGCCAACGAGATTCGCATCGTGTACCACGAGCCCTGAATCACCGACTCGAGCACCGTGGTGCTGGTTCGCCGCTGCTGCGGCTCGAAGAACCGGGTGAGGATGTCCCACAGCGCCGGCATGGTGACCTGGTTCGTCTTTACCGGGAGGTCGCCACCGATGACCGGCCACTGATCATCGGTTGCGAGCCCCATCCGGCGGTAGCCCTCGTAGAACGCACAGAGCGCCACGATGGCTACCGCCGACGGAAGGACCCGTTTGAGCCCGCTGAATACCTTCTGTTTCACGAGTTCTCGAGCTCAGTCGGTATCAACGGACTCGGGCCTGAGCTCACTCGCCGCCGGGCGTGGGCTCGACTTCGATGCGTGCATAGCTGTCGCCAGTCACATCGAGGCCCTGCTCTTTGAGTTGGTCGAGCGCCTCGGTGATGAGGTCGGTCCGAGTTGCTTCCTCGGCCGGCTGATCAGCGAGGATTTCGAACTCCACGGCCACGTCGACCGTCTGCTGGTAGAGGTCGGGGTCGAGGACACCGACACCGTCGGGCGACGGCCAGATGAGGCTGTTCACCTCGTTGATCATCCAGCGCTGGTGGCCCTGACCAAGGATCGGGGCGTTGTCGAGCACGAGCTCGACGCCGGCCTCGAGGTTGTCTCGGCAGTAGATCCAGCCTTCCATCGACGCAGCGAGGAAGTCGACCGTCTGAGCGCGGAACTCGTCGTCGTTGAGACGTTCCGTCTCGGCCCACAGGGCATCCTGCAACATCGCGACACCAAGGTCGTTGTAGTCGATGACGTGGAGTTCCTCAGGCTGGATCAGCTCACCCGTGTCGGGGTTCACAGTCTCGAGCATCTGGGCGTACTCGTTGTAGATCGTCGCCTCAGCGGCATCGAT
>CALKOE010000247.1 GCA_938091985.1 uncultured Acidimicrobiales bacterium
GCCTCGATCATCGACTACGGCATCGAACGGTTCAACGAGTACTGCCGCACCTCGGTGCTGAAGTACACGCAGGACTGGGAGGAGACGGTCGAGCGACAGGCCCGCTGGGTCGACTTCGAGAACGACTACAAGACCATGGACCTCCCCTACATGGAGTCGGTCATGTGGGCGTTCAAGCAGCTCTGGGACAAGGGCCTGATCTACCAGGCCAACCGGGTGCTGCCCTACAGCTGGGGCGCTGAGACCCCGCTCTCGAATCACGAGATCCGGCTCGACGACGCAACGCGTCCTCGTCAGGATCCCGCCGTCACTGTGGCATTCACACTCGACGCCGCCGACGACCTCCCCGGCGAGGGCCCGGCGGCGATCCTCGCGTGGACCACCACCCCGTGGACGTTGCCGTCCAACCTCGCACTCGCGGTCGGCGCCGACCTCGACTACGCCGTCATGCTCGATGCCAACGGCACGCGCTACATCCTCGGTGAGGCAGTCCTCGAGAAGTACGAGAAGCAGCTCGAGAACGCCGAACAGATCGGCACTGTCAAGGGTTCCGACCTCGTCGGTCGCACCTACGAGCCACTCCTCCCCTACTTCGCCGACATGGCCGAGGTCGACCCCGAGAAGCCCCACCACGGCGTCAACCGCGCCTTCGTCGTGCTCGAAGGCGACTTCATCGATACCGCGGAGGGAACCGGCGTGGTCCACATGGCGCCCGGCTTCGGCGAAGACGATCAGCGCATCGTCGGCGAGGCCGGCATCGGCATGGTCGTGCCCGTCGACGACTCCGGCCGCTTCACCGACGACGTGGTCGAGTGGGCCGGCGAAAACGTGCTCGAGGCCAACTCCTCGATCATCAAGCATCTGCGCGAGACCGGGCAGCTGATCCGTCACGACAGCTACACCCACAACTACCCCCACTGCTGGCGCACCGACACGCCCATCATCTACAAGGCGATGCCGAGTTGGTACGTGAAGGTCACCGACATCCGCGACCGGATGCTCGAGACCAACCAGGAGATCAACTGGGTGCCGTCCCACATCAAAGACGGCCGCTTCGGCATGTGGCTCGAGGGCGCCCGCGACTGGTCGATCAGTCGCAACCGGTTCTGGGGCTCACCCATCCCCGTCTGGGTCAGCGACAATCCCGACTTCCCGCGCACCGATGTCTACGGTTCGCTCGACGAACTCGAAGCCGACTTCGGCGTGCGCCCCGACAATCTGCACCGTCCGTTCATCGACGAACTCACCCGCCCCAACCCCGACGACCCCTCGGGCGAGTCGACCATGCGTCGCGTGCCCGAGGTTCTCGACTGCTGGTTCGAGTCGGGCTCCATGCCCTTCGCTCAGGTGCACTACCCCTTCGAGAACAAGGAGTGGTTCGACGAGCACTTCCCCGCCGACTTCATCGTCGAATACATCAACCAGTCGCGCGGCTGGTTCTACACGATGCATGTCTTGTCGACCGCGATCTTCGACCGGCCCGGGTTCAAGAACGCCATCTGCCACGGCGTGCTCCTGGCCGACGACGGCGCCAAGCTCTCGAAGAAGCTCCGCAACTACACCGAGCCGTCGGAGATCTTCGAGAAGCAGGGCTCCGATGCGCTGCGGTGGTACTTCATGTCCACCAACATCGTGCGGGGCGGCGACACCCGGATCTCCGACCAGGCGATCGACGATGTCGTGCGCCAGGTGATCATCCCGATCTGGAACGCCTACAAGTTCTTCACGCTCTATGCGAACGTCGAAGGCCATCGAGCGAGCTTTCGCACCGATTCGACCGAGCTCCTCGATCGCTACATCCTCGCCAAGACTCGCAGCCTCGTCGAGCAGGTCGAGACGCGCATGGATGCCTATGACCTGCCCGGCGCCGCGACCGAGATCCAGTCGTTCATCGACGCGCTCAACAACTGGTACATCCGTCGATCACGCGACCGCTTCTGGGGCACCTCCGACGCCGACGGCGGAGGCAGTGCCGACAAGCACGGCCTCGACACTCTCTACACCGTGCTCACCACACTGGTGCAGGTCGCCGCGCCGCTGCTGCCGATGATCACCGAAGAGATCTGGACCGGACTGACCGGCGGCGACGCCGGTCGACGCGACAGCGTGCACCTCACCGACTGGCCCTCGGCCGATGCCTATCCGTCCGACCCCGCGCTCGTCGCGGCCATGGACCGCCTTCGCGACGTCGCGTCGAGCGGTCTTCGGCTGCGCGAGGAGCAAGGCCTGCGGGTCCGCCTTCCGCTCAAGTCGGTCACGGTCGCCGGACGCGACGCGTCGACGCTCGAACCCTTCGTCGATCTGCTGGCCGACGAACTCAACGTGAAAGCGGTGCACGTCACCGAGGAGATCGGCTCCCTGGCGACGTTCACGCTGCGCCCCGACGGCAAGGCGCTCGGGCCTCGACTCGGCAAGGACGTGCAAACCGTGTTTGCAGCCGCGAAGAAGGGCGAGTGGGAAGCCAACGACGACGGCAGCGTCTCGGTGGCCGGCTACACACTCGCAGAGAACGAGTACGAGCTTGCGCTCGAGTCTCCCGACGACGTCGTGGCCGCCGCGCTGCGGTCCAACGACGCCGTCGTCACCCTCGACACCGAAGTCACCCCAGAGCTCGCAGCAGAGGGACTCGCCCGCGACATCGTTCGCGAGATCCAGAACGCCCGCAAGGACGAGGATCTCGTCGTGACCGACCGCATCCGCGTGTGGGTCGAAGTCGCGAGCACCGGCGCACTCGCCGCGCTCGAGACACATCGCGACTACATCGCCGAGCAGGTCTTGGCGGTCGCGCTGGTCGCTGGCTCAGGCGACGACCACCTCCACATCCACGAAGCCAAGCTCGACAACGAGCCCTTCCGCTTCACCCTCACCGCTACAACCGGAGTCTGACCCCCGCTACAACTCACCTGAGTAAACGTCAGTCGGTGACTCGGCGCCCGTCTTCGACCAGGTTGATCTCCCACAGCACCTTGTCGAGTGCGTCGGCGGCGCTGATCGTCGGGTAGCGCAGCGGCGTCTCCGCGGTGACGCATGTGTCGATCGGCTGCAGCATCGTCCACGGTGTCGGGTGGGCGAACTGCACGACCGAATAGCGGTCGCCCTGCTGCCCCGGGCTCGACACCACACGGTGGATCCCGGGCGGGATCACGCCGTTGGTGAGGCGCTCGAGCATCAGGCCGGTGTTGATGATGGCGCGGTTGGCGGGGGGTGCGGCATCGACCCAATCGCCGTCGACCTTCACCTGCAGCCCGGCTGCGGTGGCACGGGGCAAGGCGGTGATGAGATTGATGTCGGCGTGTTCGCCGGCCCACACGTGTTGCTCGCCCGGCGCGTTCTGCATCGGCGGATAGTGGATCGCCCGGGTGAGCGTGGCGCCGTCGACGAGCATGTCGTCGAAGAATCGACCGTCGACGCCCAAGCCGGCCGCGATGATGCGCAGCACTCGGGCCTGGAGGTCGGCGATCGTGCGATGGAATCCGAGAAGCAGCTCGTGCACGCCCGGAAGGTCGGCCTCGGGCAGCGTCGGCGGGCCGTAGCGGTGCGGGTACTTGTCGCGAAGCGGATGCCCCTCGCCGAGCGGTGCGCCCCAGTTGAGCATCTCTTTCCAGTCGGGCACATCGGCAATGGCCGCGGTTTCGACGAGAAGCCCGGTGTAGCCCGACTGCCCGTTGGACCCGGGTACGACATAGGCGTCCTTCTTCTCCTGCGGGAGGGTGAAGAACGCTTCGAGTTGGCCGTAGACATCGTCGATCATGTCGACCGAGAGGTCGTGCTCCACATAGACGAATCCGGTGCGCAGGCTCTGCGTCACCCCATCGATCACGGCGGCCCGGGCGGCTGCGTCGCCGCGCTCGAATGCGATCAAGTCGACGTCGAGAATCTCCATGTCAGTTCCCATGCGCCAACCCTACGTGGCGCGTCCCCGCGGTTCGTCGGTTAGTACGAGTGACATGAGAGACGAGAGCGAGGATGAGTTCGACGTGTTCGTCATGCAGACACAACCACAGCTCGAACGAGCCCTCGCCGGTCACCTGCCCAAAGCGATGGTCGGCGATGCCGTGGCCGAGGCACTCGCCTACGCCTGGGAGCACCGAGAGCGGGTACTCCCGATGACCAACCCGGTCGGCTACCTCTATCGCGTGGCGCAATCTCGTTCCCGGCGGCGCAAGCAGGGATTGCTGCCCTGGAAGTCCGACGACACGATCCCCGACATCGAACCCGGCCTGCCTGCGGCGCTGGCTGGGCTTTCGCCGAAGCAATCGCAAGCGATCTGGCTCGTGCATGCCAGCGGCATGTCCCACATCGAAGCGGGTGAGGCGATGGGCATCAGCGCCTCGACCGTCGCCAACCATCTCGAGCGGGGCATGGCCCGCCTCCGCACCGAACTAGGGGTCGACGAATGACCCTCGAAGAGCAGATCCGCCGCATGGGCGAAGCCCGGGCGACCAAGGTGTCGACGCCCTCGTGGCGCGACCGCACCGGCGAGGGCGTGGGCCGACGCTGGGCCTGGGCCGCCGCCGCGGCCGCCGTGGTCCTTGCGGTCGTCGGCGCGGCACTTCTCTCTCGCGAGACCGAATCCCCCACCGATGCTGCCGATCCCGACCCGATCTCTGTCGCTCGTTGGATCCCTCCGAGCGGCGTGTGGCAGGTCGCCTACGGCGCCTCTCCGGCCGCGCTGTTCTTCAGCGTCCCCGGACAGCAGGTCGCGCTGGTCACAACCGCCGAGGACGCGACTTCGCAAGCGGACGAGGACTGGACGTGGATCAGCGTCGGACCGCAGCCGCTCATCTTCGCGCTGAGTGAGGACGGCGACTCCGGTCCCCGTGACGGCTACTTCGAGTTCGGCACCGACAATGGCAACGTGCTGATCATCAGCGAACGCCTGACGGCGGACGACCTGGCGGGTGCCGAGACCAGCCTGCGAGCAGCCGATGGCAACATCGACGCAATCGCTACAACGATCGCCGAGGTCTACGCGGACGTCGACGTCGTCTACGTGGGATCGGCTTCGAGTCCTCCCACCCAGGTGTCGAGCGAACCGGATGTAGACGGAGAAGTCGTGTGGTGGATCGACGAACCAAACGTCGAGCGCTACATGGCGACCTACCGCTGGCTTCTCAATGCGGACGGCAACGCTGTCGACGAATTGTTCGCATTCTCGGAGCGGGTGGCGATGGATCAGGACTTCGCTGCGTACCCGGCCGACCTCCAACTCCGGCAGGTGAACAAGACCGAATGGTTCGACATCATCACCGACTTGCTGGGAGACAACCCGCGGGTGACTGCAGACCAACGCGGGGGGACCGACTCCAGGCTCGGCGAGCTCGGTCTCGACCTGGCATCACCGGCGGCTGAACCCGTCCAGAACGCTGACGGCAGCTGGACAGTGCGGCTCCTCTTCGACCAACCCCTCTCGTCCACCGACGGCGGCGGCATCGAGCTCTCCATCGGCCCGCGGATCACGCTGTCCTTCTTGTTCGAGCCAGGGGTCAGCCACCGCTCGAACGATCTCATCGCGTCCCTCGCGGAAGCCGAGGCGCGGCGCTACGCAGAGCTCATCAACCGCTCGGTGAGCGAACCAGCGAGCGCGACGACCACGCTTCGCTACCCCACCACCGACCCTTCCGAGCAAACCGGCGTGTGCGCGACCAATCCGGTGCCGAGCGACGACGTGCTCGATGTCGCGACGCACATCGCCTTCGATCGGACGCCGCTCGACCTCGACCAGGACGGCATCGACGACGAGATGCTCATCTACGACGATGTCGACGGGAACTGGTGGGTCATCGCACAGCTCCAGGCCGGCTGGACCAACGCGCTCGACCTCGGCACACCGCCCACGCCCCCCGGACTCGCGATGACGAGCGAGGGCGTCCCCGCGGGGACGGATCTGGACGGCGACGGACAACTGGAGTTCTTCCTGAACGGCTACATCGGTCCGTCAGCAGCGCTGGTCACCCTCCGCGAGTGCGAACTTGTTGACTCCTTCTTCGTCAACGAAGCGCCAGAGGGCTTCGGCGCCAGCTTCGGAGTCCAGATCGGCCTCTCGGCGGACATTTCGGCGTGCCAGGGCACGTCCTGCGCTACACGTGTCCGTTGCGTCGGCGACGTCCTCACCCAAGAGCTGTTCTTCGGCGTCGGACCAACTGATCTGCCCGGATCATGGGCGACGGCGGAGGTCCGACTTGACCCGAGCGGCGTCATCACCACCACGGACCTGCCCGTTCGAACCGTCCTGCCGTTCGAGACCCTCGACGATCCCCCAACCGAGGCCACAACCGGCGTCATCGACTGCACGCCTTAGACGGCGCGAGGCGAGCAGCTACCGTCGCCCACATGACCGAGCAGCTGTATCTCGCCGACCAGGAACTCCGCACGTTCACGGCCACTGTCACCGGGGTCGAAGCGGCGGAGAACGGCGAGGGCGGGCGCATCCTGCTCGACCAGACGGCGTTCTACGCCACTGGTGGCGGCCAGCCCCACGACCACGGCACGCTCACGATCGACGGTGTCGCCCACGAGGTGACCGACGTCCGCAAGGAAGGCGCCGACATCTGGCACTCGATCGCCGGGCCGCTTCCCTCGGTCGGGAGTGAAGTGAGCGGCGATGTCGACTGGGACCGGCGTCACCAGCTCATGCGTACGCACTCGGCGATGCATGTGCTCGGCGGTGTGATCTGGAACGAATACCGAGTGCTCGCGACCGGCAACA
>CALKOE010000248.1 GCA_938091985.1 uncultured Acidimicrobiales bacterium
GCCCGAGGGCTTCGACTACGTCTACGAGCGGATCGCGCCGGAGGTCCATCTCGCCTCGATCTCCGGCGGGACCGACTTGTGCGGCTGCCTCGTCGCAGGCGACCCGACGTCACCGGTCTATGCGGGCGACATCCAGCGACCGACACTCGGTCTCGCGATCGACGTGGTCGACGAGCTCGGCAATCGAGTCCCGCCCGGCACACGCGGTGAGCTCGTGTGTCGCAACGCATTCCCGTCGATGCCACTCGGATTCCACGACGATCCCGGTGGCGAGCGCTACCGGGCCGCCTACTTCGAGCGGATGCCCGGCATGTGGCATCAGGGCGACTTCGCCGAATGGACCGAGCCCGGGGGCATCGTGATCCACGGCCGAAGCGACGCAACGCTCAATCCTGGGGGTATCCGGATCGGAACCGCAGAGATCTACCGCCAGGTCGACAAGATCCCCGAAGTTCTCGAGGCCATCGTCATCGGCGAGCAGATCGACGGCGACACTCGGGTCGTGCTGTTCGTGGTCTTGCGCGACGGCACCACCCTCGACGCTGAACTGACCTCCCGCATCAAGGCCGAAGTCCGAGCCGGAGCCACACCGCGCCACGTCCCCTCGGTGATCGGTCAGGTCCCGGAGATTCCGCGCACCCGGAGCGGCAAGATCGTGGAGCTCGCAGTGCGAGCAGTTGTCCACGGTGACGAGGTCAAGAACACCGAGGCGCTCGCCAATCCCGGTGCCCTCGATCACTTCCGCAACCACCCGGCGCTGGCGTAGCGATCCGGCCGAGGCGTCGTAGTAGTCTGGCGCCGCGATGCCGGACACCCCCACTTTCTCGCCCGCCGTGAGGGGCGCAGCCGGACGATTCTTCATCATCGCCGGCCTGTGTGGTCTGGCCGTGGCCCAGCCGGTGCTCGACGTCTTCGGCGCCAGTCCATCCACGTTTCAGAACAACCGAGCGACCGGCTCAGCCGTGGCCGTCTTCGCGGTGTTGGTCGTTCTCGTACCACCCGTGGTCCTGTGGGCAATCGGCGAGGTCGCAACGCGGGTTTCGACTCGACTCGGTCGCGGCGTTCATCTCGCCACCATCGCCACGCTGGCGGGAATCTTCGGCGTCCTGATCGCGAAAGACCTGGCCTCGTCGGCTGCCCTCCATGTGCTCTTCGGGCTGATCGTCGGCGTCGGGGCGGCAACTGCCTACGCACAATGGGAATCCGTGCGGTCATGGCTACGTCTGATCGCCGCGGCGAACGTGCTCTTCTTCGTCCAGTTCGCCTTTCTCTCGGATGCCGCCGACGTGGTCGAGGCCGAATCACAGCCCACGGTCGACTACGAACTCGATCTCGTCGACCCGCCCTCGGTGCTGATGGTCGTGCTCGACGAACTCCCGACACAGTCGATCATCACAGCCGACGGCGGCGTCGATCAGGTGCGATTCCCCAACCTCGCGGCGCTGGCCGACGAGTCGACCTGGTACCGCCGATTCACGACCGTCAGTCCGCTCACCCAGACCGCAGTACCAGGGCTACTCGACGGCCGTGACCCGAGCGGGAATCCGACCTGGCAGGACCATCCGGACAGCCTCTTCACCCTGCTGGACGAATCGCATCACCTGATCGTCACTGAGGCGATCACCAACATCTGCGGACTCCGCGGGTGTGGGGTGCGGCCGGTGCCGCCGCCGACCAGCGACGACGCCACCGTCACGCAGCCACCTGTGGGCGACACCGATGACGGGACTCGGTGGGGCCGCCTCTTCTCGACGGCCCGCGAGGCCTGGATCGAACGGGTGCGTCCTGGCGACAGCGAGCGCGTCGCGACATTCGACGACTTCGTGGAAGAGGTAGTAGAGACCGGTGACGGACCCGAGGCTGTCGACCCCAATGCCGAACTCAGCGAGGAGGACGAGGCGCTCGAGTTCTTCCTCGGCACCCTCGTCGACCAGCAGCCGCGACGCCAGATCGAGTTTGTCGATGCGCTCCGACCCACACCGGACCCGTTCTTCGGCTTCCTTCATCTGATCCTTCCCCACCAGCCCTGGTCGCACCGAGAGGACGGCACGGTCTACGACGCCGCCGCCAATCGGTTCGACTTCGAAGCCGACAACGGCGACCCATGGTCGGTCGCGGTCGGCCGGCAGCGCCATCTGCTTCAGGCCGCATACACGGACCGGCTGATCGGCCAGTTGGTCGATCATCTTCGCGACATCGGCGAATACGACGACACCCTGATCGTCGTCGTCGCCGATCACGGGGCTGTGTTCGAACCGGGGCGTGGAAGCCGGCAGGTCGCCGACGACACCGTCGAGCAGATCGCCTACGGCCCGCTCTTAATCAAGCGCCCGGGACAACGAGTCGGGATCGTCAGCGACGCCAACGTCAACAGCACCGACATCGTGCCCACCATCGCCTCGTTGATCGGCACGACGGTCCCCTGGGAGGTCGATGGCCTCGCCGTCGACGGAGATGCAGCGGACGCGGCTGCGCTCGAAGCCCGGGGCTCTGGCAAGTACATCTACTCGTTCAGCGACGCCTTCACCGAGGAGCTCCTCGGCATCGTCGACTACGACGACGACCAGGCATTCGACGCCCTGCTCGAGGGGCGATTCCCGGCGATCACGGCAACCGACGACGTCCTCGCCGGCCTGTACCGGCCAATCGACGAGGGCGGACTCATCGGCGAGTCGGCAGCGGAACGGTTCGGCGATCAGGTGGCGACGGGCGCCATCGCTGCCTTCGACCTTCTGCGTGATCCCCCCGACGACGCACCACTGCTCGGCGAGATCGCCGGGCACATCGACGACGCACCCTCCGGAGCGATCGTCGCTGTCGCGGTCAACGATCTCGTGGTCGGCCTGTCACCTCTCTACGAGCGCGATGGGAGGGACGACAGTTGGGTCGTACTTCTTCCCGCTGATGTGCTCGAACGCACCGGCAACAGCATCCGTGT
>CALKOE010000249.1 GCA_938091985.1 uncultured Acidimicrobiales bacterium
ACACCGATCACGCCGAGCGGTTCCTTCCAGACCTCGCGCTCGGTCTGGTAGCCGACGCCCATCGCGTCTTTCTGGCCGATCGAACGACGCCACTCGAACGCGTCGATCATCTCAGCGGGCCAAGCCAGTGCCTCGCGCAACGGTGCGTCGAGCTGGGGGCCGTAGGTGATCAGCAGCGGGCAGCCGACCTCGGCGACGAGGTCGGCACGCATCTCCTCCTGCTCGCTCTCGATTGCGGCCTGGAGCTGGAGCAGGCATTCCTTGCGGAAGGCGTGGTTGGTCGACCAGTCGGTGGTGTCGAACGCCGTGCGCGCTGCGGCGACGGCGGCGGCCATGTCGGCCTTGCTGCCGTCGGCGACCTGCCCGATGACCTGTTCTGTGGCCGGGTTGATGTTGTCGAACAGCGCGCCGTTCTCGGCATCTACAAGTTGGCCATCGATGAGAAGCTTCGAGTCCACTAGGTCCTCCAGACCAGTTCGAGGTTGTCGACGCTGCGCAACCCCATGGTGTATTCGGGCGTGATGCCCGGCTTGAGTTCATACGACGGCACGCGTTTGTGCCATTCCTCGAGTCCGACCCGCAACTCCATGCGAGCGAGGTGGGAACCAAGGCAGCGGTGAACGCCGCCACCGAACGCGATGTGCTTGTTGATCTCGCGGTCGAAGTCGACCTTGTCGGCGTCGGTCCAGAAGCGCTCGTCGGTGTTGGCCGAGCCGAGGTTGACCGACACCTTGTCGCCGGCCTGGATCGGACAGCCCGAGAGTTCGGTGTCTTGCGTCGCCACACGGATCACCCCGGCGACCGGACTCTCCCAGCGCAGGAGCTCTTCCATCGCAGCGGGAATGTCGTCGGGCGAATCGACGAGTCGCTTCTGTTCCGTCGGGTTCTGCGCGAGGTAGGCGAGCATGCAGTCGAGCGACGCGGTGACGGTGTCGAGCCCGGCGAGGAAGAACAGGTAGCCGATGTCCAGGACGTCGTTCTCGGAGAGTCGGTGTCCATCAACCTCGGCGTCGAGAAACTGCGAGATGAAGTCGTCGGTGGGGTTGGCCTTCTTCTCCTCGATCGCTTCCTGCAACACCGCGTAGATCTTCTGTCCGGTCATGTTCCGGAACTCGGTCGCCTCGTCGAAGTTCTCGACCGGCGGGCGGATGATGCCGTCCTTGAGCTCGATGAACTCCGGTGTGCGCTCGACCGGAAGACCGAACATCGTCAGGAACACCTGGCTCGGCAGCGGCTCGGCGACAGAGGTGTGGAAGTTGCAGGCACCATCGTCGATCACGGCATCGATCAGATCGTTGACGAGTGCCCGCGTCGATGACTCGAGCAGCGCGACGCGGCGCGGCGCACACAGAGGGTCGAGCAGCTTGCGATATTTCGAGTGTTCGGGCGGGTCGATCTCGAGCGGGATGAGCGGACGCACCTGGCCGATCTCTGCCGCTCCGAGGCTCGAGAAGATGTCGGCGTTCTGCAGCACGGTGGTGACATCGGCGTGCAGCGTGACGCTCGTGCCGGTCATCATCTCGTGTTCGACCGCCATCACCGGCATGTGATCGCGGAGGAACTTGTACATCTCCTGGGGTGGGCCGGTGAGATCGATTCCGTCGTCGGTGTCGCTCATTGTGGGTCAGCTTTCGATGATGGTGATGGCGTCTTCAGGACAATTGCCGGCGCCCTTGCGGGCTGCCTCGTGGAGTTCAGGCGGGACATCGGCCGATACGACGAGCCCGTAGCCGTCGTCGTCGGACTCGAACACGGCGGGAGCGAGGACATAGCAGCGCCCATGGCCCTGGCACCGTTCTCGGTCGAGTTGCACTCGCATCGACTGGGTCATACGCCCAACAGCTCTTTCAGGTTTCCGCCCATGATCTTCGCGACATCGGCATCGCTCAGACTCTCGGGCAGGTCGTCGGCGAATGCGACCGGGTTGGCGAGACCTTCGGGATGGGGATAGTCGCTTCCGAAGAGGAGACGATCGGCGCTCATGATGTCGATCAGGTCGTCGAGTCCGTCCTCCCAGAACGGGTTGACGTAGACGTTGCGAGTGAAGGTGTTGACCGGATGTTCGGCGAACTCCTGCGGCATCTTCTTGTAGATGCCTTCGAGACTCTCGACGAGCGGCTTCACCCACGTACCGCCGTTCTCGATCGTGCCGAAGCGCATGTCGGGGAAACGCGTGAAGGCGCCGTGGCAGACCATCGCGTTCATCATGTCGGTGATGGCACGGTTGTTCTTCACGAGGAATCCAAACGGGTTTGGCTTGAACGGGAGCATCTCACCCGGGCCCTCCCAGATGCCGGAGAGGTCGGCGTAGCCAGAGTCGGACGAATGCATGCCGACGAACACGCCGGCCTCTTGCACCCGGGCCCAGAAGGGGTCGAACTCCTCGAGACCGGGGGACCGCGGGCCACGGAGGCCCCAGGCGGGAGCGGGTCGGATGAGGATGCAGCGAGCGCCCTTGTCGAGTGCCCACTCGAGTTCCTCGATCGCCTTCTCGACGATGGGCAGCGCGATCACCGGCGTGGTGAAGATCCGGTTCTCGTGGTTGAAACCCCATTCGTCGAGCAGCCACTGGTTGAGCGAGTGCACAGCGGCATGGCAGAGATCCGGGTCGTCTCGCATGCGCTCTTCGAGGAGGCTCGCCAGCGTGGGGAACATCAGGGTGCCGTCGATACCGAGCTCCTCGAGGTGGGGGAGGCGGGCGGTGGCGTTGCGTGCCCACTCGGGACACTTCATCGGCTCGCCGAAGATCTCACGGAGGCTCTTGCCGTCAGGATTGCCGATTCGGTAGTACTCCTCCTGCGCCCCGGGCCGGGCCACGACGTCGAACGTGGGGTTGGGGATGTAGTCGGAGATCTTGTCGTTGACCGCGATCTTGGTCCGCCCGTTGACCTGCACGTATTTGATCGCGCCCTTGTACTTCTCGGGCAGGTAGCGGGTGAAGGCATCTTCGGTTTCGTAGAGATGGTTGTCGGCGTCGAAGACTGGGAAATCGATCGTGCGGGCCATGGGCATCCTCGTCTGTCTAACAGTGGCGTCAGTATTTCCTGCTGCGGTCTTCTTGTCGAGAACGGGCTCGCCTACGATCCCGGGGATGAACTCACCCCTCGACTATTTCGACCTCACCGGCCGGACCGCGATCGTCACCGGCGGGAGCCGCGGACTCGGCAAGGAAATGGTGCTGGCCTTTGCAGCGCAAGGCGCCAACGTGGTGATCGCCAGCCGCAAGCTCGAGAACTGCGAGGAACTCGCACGAGAGGTCGAGGACCGATTTGAGGTTCGGGCGCTGCCGGTGGAGTGCCACGTCGGCTACTGGGACCAGGCCGAGGATTTGGCCAAACGGTCGATCGCTGAGTTCGGCACGATCGACATTCTCGTCAACAACGCCGGCATGTCGCCGCTCTACGCCTCGCTCGACGCGATCGACGAGGGTCTCTACGACAAGGTGATGGACGTCAACCTCAAGGGCACGTTCCGGCTCACGGTGCTCATCGGCGACCACATGAAGGCGAACGGCAAGGGGTCGATCATCTCGGTCAGCTCGACCGCAGCGGTGAAGCCCACGCCGGGCGAAGTGGTCTACGCGCTCGCCAAGGCGGGCCTGCACAACATGACCGAGAGCTTCTCGAAGGCGTACGGGCCCGAGGTGCGGGTGAACTGCATCCAGCCCGGACCGTTCCTCACCGACATCGCGAAGGCGTGGGATCAGAGCAGCATCGCCAGCATCGGCAAGGGCATCTCGCTCGGGCGCGCAGGTGAACCCCACGAGATCATCGGCGCTGCCCTCTACTTCGCGAGCGACGCGTCGTCATTCACCACCGGCGCGATCCTGCGTATGGACGGTGGCCTCGGCTAACCGCCACACCGGTGCTGCGCCGAAACGTCCTGGTGGAGTGCGCCC
>CALKOE010000250.1 GCA_938091985.1 uncultured Acidimicrobiales bacterium
TGGCGGACGACGGCGGCGGCCACCGACTCGACCGGCCATACGGCGAGCGAGTCGAAGGGGGTCATGGCGCAGACCGTAGACCGCCGGTGCCCGGGGCGGGTGCCGGTGATGACAGTAGGTTTGCGCCCGTGAGCGAAGAGCTGTCGGACTTCGAGAGGGCCGTTGCCGATGTGCTGCACCGGCTTCTGCCGGGCGATCTCGTGACCTACGGCGATGTCGCAGCCGAGGCCGGCTTCCCGGGGGCGGCGAGGGCGGTGGGATCGATCCTTCGGCGGTCCGATGGGACGTTCCCGTGGTGGCGTGTGGTGAGCGCGAGCGGACGGTTGTTGACGGGCCACGAAGTGGAGCAGACCCGACGGCTGGTGGCCGAAGGCATCGAGGTGAAGGACGGCCGGATCCGCGGCTAGCTGTAGTGCGCCGGCAGGTTGTTCAGTCGCCGAGCGTGCGGCGCTCGTTGAGCTCGGTGACGAGGTCCCACAGCGCCGTGAGCAGCGTGTCGGGATCGGCTTCGGCATCGGGTCGGTCCGCTCGAAGCAACAGGTCGCGACGTTGGTCGTGCCAGCCGTCGAGTCGCGCCGCGTGGGTGATCAGCCCGCTCCAAGGTTCGTCGGACTCGAGCACGATCCGCAGCGCGTCGCACAGCTTGGCCCGAACGATGGTGATCTCTTCGAGGGGTCCGGAGGTTGCCGAATCGAGCGCCTCGAGCAGGGCCTCGGTCTGGTCCTTGCGCAGGTGAGCCACCTCCCCAGCGTGCCATCCCGGTACCCTTGGCCCCTCGATGTCAGATACCGCCTCCTCTCTTCCGGAAACATTTGCGGCACTCGGTCTGAACGACGAAATCGTCGATGCGCTCAATGAGCGAGGCATCACGTCGCCGTTCCCGGTTCAAGCCCTCACCATCCCCGACGCCCTCGCCGGCCGCGACGTTTGCGGCAAGGCCAAGACCGGCTCGGGCAAGACCCTCGCCTTCGGCCTGCCTGTCCTTCAGCGCATGACGAAGGCCGAACCCAATCACCCGACCGGCCTCGTGCTCGTTCCCACTCGCGAACTGGCGAACCAGGTCACCGAAGAACTCGAACCCGCCGCTCAGGCTGTCGGCCGTCGAGCGCTCGCGGTCTACGGCGGTGCGCCGATCGAAAAGCAGATCGAGAAGCTCGACAAGGGCATCGATCTCGTGGTTGCCACACCCGGCCGCATGATCGACCTGATCGAGCGGAAGGCCGTTTCCGTGGCCGACGTCGCTCACGTCATCGTCGATGAAGCCGACCGCATGGCCGACATGGGGTTCTTGCCGCAGGTCGAATGGATCCTGCGCAACGTCGAGGCCGAGCACCAGACCCTGCTGTTCTCCGCCACGCTCGACGGCGCGGTCAACACGCTCATCCGTCGGTACCAAACTGATCCGTCGATGCACGAGGTCGCCGCCGACGAGATCACCGTCGACGAGATGACCCACCGGTTCATCGCCGTCCACAGGATGGACAAGCCGAAGGTGGCCGCAGCGATCTCTCGCTCAGCTGGCCGCACCATCATGTTCACCCGCACCAAGGCCATGGCCGACCGCCTGGCCCGAGACCTCGAAGACTTCGGCGTCAAGGCGGCGCCGATCCACGGCGATCTGCGTCAGAGCAGCCGAGAGAAGTCGCTGCGTGACTTCAGCGAAGGCCGCCTCGAAGTGTTGGTCGCCACCGACGTGGCCGCTCGCGGTATTCACGTCGACGAGGTCGACATCGTGATCCAGTACGACCCGCCGTCGGACCACAAGACATATCTGCATCGCGCCGGCCGTACGGCCCGCGCCGGGTCGACCGGTCTGGTCGTCACCCTGTCGATGTGGGACGAAGAGCTCGACATCAAGCGCCTTCAGAAGCGCATCGACGTGCTCCAGCCCCTCGTCGAGATGTTCTCGAACGATGAGCGGCTCAACGATCTGGCCGGCTGGGATCCCCACGCCGACTGATTCTCGGATCTCGGCTGCGCTCGCCTCCTGGGCATCGGCAGCCGATCCCGACAACCCTGCGGGCGCACTGGCGGCGGTCGTCGCCCGGGTTGCGTCGCAAGCTCGCCTCGACCTCGATCTGACGGTCGAGGGAACTCACATCGAGCCCGACGCCGCGGTTCTGGCCGTCTCGGTCGACGCGGAAGTGATCGCCGACGCCGGCCCCTGGCTTCCCGGATTCGCCCGCGAGGTGTTGCTCTCTTCGAGTGAGCGGCGCCGGGGCGGCGTGCACCACACATCCCCGGCGATGGCTCGCGCCCTGGTCGACTTCGTGGCCGAGGTGCGGCCGTTCGCTCCGAACGATGTGGTGCTCGATCCTGCTGTTGGTGGAGGGGTGTTTCTCCTCGCTGTGGCGGAGGCGCTCGATGGTGCTCGCGCCGACCGCGTGCAGGGCCTGCGCGGGATCGACATCGATCCGTTGGCCGTGGCGACAACGGAAGCGAGCCTGCGGTTGTGGGCCGGGGGCGCCGCCCTGCCCGCCGATGCCATCAGGGTCGGCAATGCGCTCGATGACGAGAGCCAGGAGTTCGAGGCCTCGGTGGTCATCGGGAATCCACCGTTTCTCTCCCAACTGAGGGACGGCACGATGCGAGACGCAGAGGTTCGTGCCTCGCTCGCGCAGCGGTGGCCAGAGCTGCGCGGGTATGTCGATGATGCGGTGGCGTTCCTTCTCGCCGGGGTCGATGCCGTCGGAACTGGGGGAGTGGTGGCACTCGTGCAACCCTCGTCGGTGCTGTCGGCGCGCGACGCCCAGCCGGTGCGACAGCGACTACTCGACCACGCACCGCCGGTGGGCGTGTGGATCGATGGTGGCCGACAGTTCTCGGCTTCGGTCGACACGATTGCGTTGGTGCTCCAGAAGGGCGCGGCGCAGAAGTCGGTTCAACGAGCGCGGGGTGTTCCCTCGGAAGCATTGCGCCCGCACACGCCGGTCGATGGCGAGTCGTGGGGGTCACTCTTGATTGTCGACGGACCCGAGATTCCCAGGAACGACTCGATGACTCTCGGGGCGACCCTGGGCGACGTGGCTCACGTGACCGCCGGGTTTCGAGATCAGTTCTATGGCCTACGAGGGGCGGTGAGCGAGCAGGGTCGGAATGA
>CALKOE010000251.1 GCA_938091985.1 uncultured Acidimicrobiales bacterium
TCTTCGGTCTCCTCGGCGGGTTCACAACGGCCCGCAACCCGGTCTCCCCCGCTGTCGCGAGCTGGATCTGGGCAATGGTCGCTGCTGGCCTCGGCATCGCAACGCTTCTCTTCCTGCTGGCTCGTCTGCATCGCCCCACCCGTCTCGCCTCGTTCCGCGAGGACCCGAGACAAAAGAGCGCCACGCGACGAGCGTTTCTCAGCTGGTCCGCCGGTGCCGGCGCAGTCGCCGTCACCGGGTTCGGCATTGCCCGTAGCAGCGGCAAGAGCGCCGCAGAGGTTGCTCGCGAAGGCCTCGACTTCACGGGTCTCGACACCCCGGCCGTCGGGTCGACCGAGCTGCTGGAGTCGATGACACCGGGCTCGTTCGACAACATCACGGGCATCGACAGCTACATCACCCCGAACAACACCTTCTATCGGATCGACACTGCCCTCAGCGTGCCCCAGGTCGATCCCGACAGTTGGTCGCTGTCCTTCACCGGCATGGTCGACAACCCCTACACGCTCACGTTCGACGAGATCCTGGCCATGGATGAGATCGAGGAGCACATCGTCACGCTTTCGTGCGTTTCGAACGAAGTGGGTGGCGGGCTGGTGGGCACTGCCAATTGGCTGGGCGTACCCATCACCGCGTTGCTGGAGCGGGCCGGGGTGCAGGAAGGCGCGACCCAGTTCGTCGGCCGTTCAGTCGACGACTGGACCGCTGGATTCCCCACCAGCGCACTCGACGACGGACGCACTGCGCTGCTGGCCGTGGGCATGAACGGCGAGCCGCTCCCGATCATCCACGGCTTCCCCGCGCGGCTCGTGGTCGCCGGCCTCTACGGCTATGTCTCTGCAGTGAAATGGATCGAGGAGATCCACCTCACAACCTTGGAAGACTTCAACGGCTACTGGATCACCCGGGGTTGGTCGAAGGACGGGCCCATGAAGACAATGTCGCGCATCGATGTGCCCCGACACTCCGCCACCGTTGCCTCCGGGCCCACGGCCGTCGCCGGTGTCGCCTGGTCGCCGCCGCGAGGTATCCAGACCGTCGAGTTGTCGATCGATGAGGGCAACTGGTTCGAGTGCGAGATCGCGGCGCCGGGCTCCGACGAGACGTGGGTCCAGTGGAAGACCGACTGGGACGCGACCCCCGGCGACCACATTCTCCGGGTGAGAGCGGTCGACGGCGACGGCCAACTCCAGCCCATCGGCCCCAAACGGGTCGACCCAGACGGCGCCGAAGGTTGGCACGCGATCCGCGTCAGCGTCTCGTAAGCCAGGGTCCACACCACCCTCGGCACGCGCCGTTATGTTCGAACGCACATGCCAGGCACGAGCCGTACCTACGTCCTCGATACATCGGTACTTCTGAGCGACCCGTCCGCTCTTCGTCGATTCGAGGAACACGCTGTCGTGATTCCGCTTGCCACGCTCACCGAGCTCGAGGCGAAGCGTCATCACCTGGAACTCGGGTGGGCCGCCCGCAGCGCCCTTCGCGCACTCGAAGAGTTACGCGAGGAGCACGGCAGCCTCCTCGATGCGCTGCCCGTCAACGACGCCGGCGGCACGGTTCGGGTCGAACTCAACCACACATCCCGAGACGCCCTGCCCAACGGTTTTCGAGACGACACCAATGACAACCGGATCCTGAGCGTCGCCGCGAGCCTGGCGAGCGAAGGCGCATCGGTCGTCCTCGTGTCGAAGGATCTTCCACTGCGCCTGAAGGCCGGTGTGGTCGGTCTCGAGGCATCGGAGTTCCGAGACACCGACGTGGCCGACGACGGCTGGACCGGTTTCACGGATCTGATGGTCGAGGCCGGAACGATCGACGATCTCTATGCCGATGGCGTCTGCGATCTCGCCGAAGCCCGCGACCTCCCGGCCAACACCGGCGTGGCGTTGGTAGCCGGTTCACAGTCAGGTCTCGGACGAGTCCGCGCCGACAAGCGAGTGCATCGCATCATCGACCGACCGGTCTTCGACGTGCGAGCCCGATCGGCCGAACAACACGTCGCCCTCGACCTGCTGACCGACGACCGGGTCGGCATCGTGTCGCTGGGCGGTCGAGCCGGTACCGGCAAGAGCGTGCTGGCACTCGCCGCTGCGCTCGACGCCGTGCTCGAACAGCGATCCCACTCCCGCGTGATCATCTTCCGCCCGCTCTACGCCGTCGGCGGCCAAGAGCTCGGCTATCTGCCTGGATCCGAGAGCGAGAAGATGTCGCCCTGGGCCGCGGCGGTCCACGATGCCCTCGAAGCGATTGCCGGGCCGGAGGTGGTCGAGGAAGTCATCCACCGCGAACTCCTCGACGTTCTCCCCCTCACCCACATTCGGGGTCGCTCGATCACCGACAGCTTCGTGATCATCGACGAAGCGCAGAATCTCGAACGCAACGTGTTGCTCACCGCCCTCACCCGCGTCGGTGAGAACACCAAGGTGGTGCTCACCCACGACGTCGCGCAGCGCGACAACCTCAGGGTGGGTCGCTACGACGGCATCGGCGCCGTGGTCGATCATCTACGGGGCCACCCGCTGTTCGGCCACGTGACCCTCACCCGCAGCGAACGAAGCGAAGTGGCCGCCCTCGTGGCCGGCCTGCTCGACGGCCGCGACTGATCAGCGCTGACCGTCGCGGTCCTCGATCCGCACCTCGGTCCATGCCGGCCCCCACCGCAGTCGAAACGCTGCAGCGGCGATCAAGGCGCTCATCGCAGTCGTCATGACGACCCATACACGTTGGTTCTGGACGGAACTCTCGCACGAGTCGGTCATGCCAGTCGGTGAAATCGCGTTACCGCAAACGGCGACGCCGTCGTAGAGGTCGACGCTGAGCAGCACCAACGCCAGAAGCAGGAACGAGAACGACACTGCGCCAAGGACCACGGCCCACCGTCGGTTCCGCGCCCGCACCACCTTCGTTTGAAGCGGTTTGGGCTTCTTGGCGGACTTCCCGTCGAGCGCCCGCCAGCGCTGCTCGTCGAGAATCGGTTCCCAAGCCATGTCGCTACCTAGCCGCTCATCTTTTCGAGCATCGCCTTCATGTTCTCATGCACCTTGTTGACCGCCTTGAGCGGACGAATCATCACCTTGAACTCGATGATCTTGCCGTCGTCGTCGCAGGTGATGATGTCGACACCGTTGACCGCGATGTCGTCGACCGTCGTCTCGAACTCGAGCACGGCGTGGTTGCCGTCGAGCACCTTCTTCACGTAGCGGAACTTCCCGTCGGCCTCGCTCGATGCCGACGGCGTGTCGCCGTCGGACTCCCCGGGGAGCACATTGCCGGCCGCGCCGAGATACAGCTTGGTGAGCTCCTTGCCCCGCTGTCCCGTGAACACGATCGGCGACCAGAAGACGCAATCGTCGTGCAGCAACTCATCGAGGCCACCCGGGAACTCCCCCTTCAGGTGCGCATTCCATTTGTCCATGACGTCGTGAATCATCCGGCCATCCTGCCAGCTAGATTCCGATGATGAGCGAAGACCGCGAGATCCTCGACTACTCCACCTACGGCACTGCCGTTCGTGAGCTGTCCACCACCGTGGCCGATGACGGCTACCGACCCGAGATGATCCTGTCGATCGCTCGGGGCGGACTCTTCGTTGCCGGGTCGCTGGGCTACGCCCTCTCGGTCAAGAACATCTACGTCATGAACTGCGAGTACTACACCGGCGTCGACGAGCGTCTCCCGGTGCCCGTGATGCTCCCGCCCTACGTCGACTTCGTCGATATGGACGACGCGAAGATCCTCATCGCTGATGATGTCGCCGACACCGGCCACACCCTCAAGATGGTCTACGACTTCTGCGTCGATCGGGTTCAGGAAGTGCGCACCGCGGTGCTCTACGAGAAGTCGCACTCTCTCGTGAAGTGCGACTACGTCTGGAAATACACCGACAAGTGGATCAACTTCCCGTGGTCCACCGAGCCACCCGTGGTCAGTGCCGAAGACGCTCGCCATCGCGTGGCAGACGCCTAGGCACCGACCCAGGGGCCCTGGAGGGACTCAGCCGAACCCGAGGGTGCTCGGGTCGACCTGCACCATGTAGCCCATGTTGCAGGCGGGCGTGGGATAGATCTCCTCGTCGCGGATGTCGGCGCCAGCCGCCACAAACGAGGTGTTCCCGTCCCAGAAGTTGGCTTGCAGCTCGGGATGGATCGGCTCGCCGTCGACGAAGATCTCCGGGAGTATGACGTCGCCGGGACCCGCCACCGGGAAGTCGATGTCGATTTGACCGACACCGTCGACGTCGTCGGTGGGCCAGACGGACAGCGAGAACTCGTTGTCGTCGGGCATGACCACCGTGACTTCCTCGTCGCCGGTGAGGTCGATCAAGGTCGTCACGGTCGTGTAGTACGGCGCCTCGAACAGGCCCTCGGCCTGGTAGTGGCGCAAGATCACGCAGTTGTCGACCGGCATGGGGGCCGGGGGCACGTCGTCGACCACGGGCGGATCCTCGGTCTCGACCGGCGGGTCCTCCACAACCTCGGGCGGGTCCTCCGCGTCGCTGTTGTCGGGTTGGGCGGTCGATTCGTCGATCAAATCATCGACAACGGAGTCGACGGTCGCCTGGTCGACGCCGCCGTCATCGCCGCAGCCGGCAGCGATGACGGCGGCAACCATGAGGGCCGCCGCGATTCGTGAGATGGAGCGCATCGTTTCTGACCTCAGCCGATCGTGTTGCCGTCGGGAATCGGAACATCGAAGGGGCCGGGGTCGGGCAATTCCCATTCATCGGTGAAGTCCGAGGCCGCCGCCACGAAGCTGTTCTGAGAGCCGAAGTGGTCGTTCACGAGCGTGTCGATCATCTCGACACCGTCGACCTCGATCGAGCTCGGCAAGTCGACCTGGCCGGGGGCAGAGACCGGCCAGTTCACGTCGAAGCCGGCGCCGGCGCCGTCGGAACCCGAGGTGAAGAGGGCCTCGTTCTCGACGTTGTGGGTGACGATGATGCCACCACCCTGCGTTGTGGTGTTGACGACAATGCTGGCGTGATACGGGAAGCCTGGCCACATCTCAGACGAGTAGTGACGCAACACCACACAGGCGCTGACGACCTCGAGGCCAGGATCCTCGGTCTCCGCAGGGGGATCCTCGGTCTCGGCCGGAGGGTCCTCGGTCTCCGCAGGGGGATCCTCGGTCTCGGCTGGTGGGTCATCGCTCGTATCGGTCGAGTCCGATGCGAGGTCATCGAGCGCTGCATTGACAGCATCGGCATCGACGCCGCCATCATCGCTACAGGCCGCAGCCAGCACGACGAGCACCGTCAGGGCAGTGATCAGTCGTTTCGTGAATCCCATGGGACAACCTCCAGAGTGGTCGGGAGGCTCACTGTGCGAGAGGGGCGTCACCGAAGCGTCACCGACGCGAGATTCAGCGAAATTCCTCGAGAACTTCCTCCTGCAGACGGCCCAGCACGTCTTCACGAGCTTCTCGCGGAAGGTTGAAGTCGGCGATCACGAGTTCGTCCACACCAGCGTCGGCATATGCAGCAGCGGCCGAGCGGATCTCGTCCACATCAGCCCCCACCAGGCCGCCATGATTCCCGAGCCGATCGAGCACCTGATCACGCTGTTTGGTCGAGTCGCAGAAGCGGGCCATGACCGAGATCGTGATGCGGATCTCCGCCGGGTCGCGGCCGACCTCGTCGCACCACCGTTCGATGACTTTCCGCTTCGGTCCGACTTCATGCGGCAACGCCCAGACGTTCCACTCGTCGGCGTAGCGAGCAACCGTGCGCAACGTGCGCTTCTCCCCCTTGCCACCCACAAGAAGCGGAATTCGCCGGCCGTCACCACTCGGCTCACACGGCGCCCCGTCGAGTGCGTAGTGGTCTCCGCGGTGCGAGGTTCGCGGGTTGTCGAGAAGACCCCTGATGACCTGGCAGGCCTCCTCGAGCTGATCCGAACGGTCGCCTGGGGCGGTCAATTCGATGCCGTAGCGAGCGTGCTCGTTCTCCTGCCACCCGGCGCCCAGTCCGACGACGAAGCGCCCGCCGGAGATCTCGTCGATCGTGCCGGCCATGTTCGCGACCACGGCTGGGTGGCGGTAGAGGTTGCCGCTGACCATCGCGCCGATGCGGACGCGGGGAACCAACGCAGCGAGTGCTGCTTGTGTGGTCCACGCTTCGAGCCACGGCGTCAGTTCCTCATCGGCTTCGACGCCGACGGGCGTATTGGTCATGAAGTGGTCGGGAACCCAGATCCCGTGCCAGCCGTGAGCCTCGGCCCACGTGCATCCTCGAAGCAGGTCCGACCAGGGTTGTGCCGTGCTCGGCCAGATGCTGAAGTCCATCGCCGCACCGTAGTGGTGTGGCCACTGACGAACGGCGGGAATCTCAGAAGGTGCTGACCTGTGCGGGTGCTGCAGCGGCCGGCGCGGGCTCCGGTGCAGCCAGTTCGTCCACGAGCTCGCTGGCATCGACTGGCTCGGCCGCCTTGCCGTAGCCGCCGGGGCCGCCGAGACCCTTCGTGTAGTACAGGCTCAGCACGCGGTCGATCGAGTGGCGATCGAGCGCGGGAGCAACACCTTCGTAGAGCGCCAGAGCCTTCACGAGCTTGCACACATCGGCCGGCAGATAGGGCCGAAGATCGCCGCCCTCTTCGATGCACAAGGTCCGCAGATAGGCAGCCGATTCACCGTCGCAGGCAACGCCCATGGCGTGCGCGACGCGGGCGAGAATCCAGTCGAACGCGTCCTCGGTGATCGAACCGATGAAGATCTTCGTCTGGATGCGTCGGAAGAAGGCCTCATCGCCCAAGTCCGACGGGTCGAGGTTGGTCGAAAGCACGACCTTCACGTCGAACGGCACTTCGAAACTGACGCCGTAGTTGAGCGACAAGTAGTCGACACGACGGTCGAGAGGCACAATCCAGCGATTGAGCAGCTGGTCCGGCGTCAGAACCTGACGGCCGAAGTCATCGATGATCATCACGCCGTTGTTGGCCTTCATCTGCAGCGGCGCGAGATAGACGCCGCTGGTCTGATCGAACGTCAGATCGAGCATGGAGCCGACGAGTTCGCCACCCACCACGACACGGGGTCGGTTGCACAGGATCCAGCGCGGGTCGAGGTCGTCCGGTTGCGTATCGGCGGGCACATGCACCGTCGAATCGAAGACGCTGATGATCTGACCATCGACTTCGATCGCCTTGGGCACGAGCACGTGGTCCGGGCTGATGCGCACGATCCGCTCGGCGATCGACGTTTTGCCGGTCCCGGGGGGACCGTAGAGAAACATCGCGCCGTTTGCGTTGAGCGCCGGACCGAGATCGTCAAGCAGCTCGTCGGAGATGACGAGATCCGAAAACGCGGTCTTGAGCATTTCGCGATTCACGTAGACAGCGAGACGCTGGGCCGCAACGACAGAGCGGTAATGCTCCAGGGAGACCGGGCAGGCGCCGGCGTAGCGGGATTGAGCGAGTCGGTCGTTGGCGTGGGCCTGACCAAGTCCGGTGAGGGCGAGGGTGTAGTCGCGCCCGACCATCCCGAGAACCTCGATCTCCTTCTTCTCGCGAAGCTCCTGCACAATCTTGTCGACCAGGCCAGCGGTCAACGCCAAAGCGTTGGACAGACCGGTGACGTTGGTCTTGCCTTCGAACAGGCAGCGGCGCAGCACCAGGTCGGCGACGAGCGCGTACGGCACGCCGAGATCTTCCGGTGACTTGGGCGGCCGAAGACCGGGATCGTTTTGCACTGAGGACACAGCAGATCTCCTCGAGGCGCGTACGCCTCTCGATTCGTGTCTGTCCTGTCGGTCGGGTCGGCGTCGACTTGACCGTTTCCGGCCTTATCAATCGGTGGTGCCGGAGCGCTGAATTGCCCGTTCGTCGGTGCCGAGATAGCTCGCGATCACCATCGGATTGTTGCGCACCTCGTCGGGCGAGCCTTCCGCGATGACACTGCCCGATTCGAGGCAATAGACGCGGTCGCTGATCGACATCACGAGTGGCATGTCGTGTTCGATCACCACCACCGATGCGTCGAGCTCCTGCTGGATCTTCTTGATCAACGGACCGAACGCTTCGGTTTCGCGCTGCGCGACGCCGCCCGTGGGCTCGTCGAGCAGCAGCACCCGAGCATCGACAGCCAAGAGTGACCCCAATTCCACGATGCGACGAGTTCCGGTCGAGAGCGCACCGATGACCTGGTCGGCGTAACGCCCGAGACCCAGATAGTCGATGATCTCCGACGACTCAGCCCGCTTGGCTCGCTCGTGAGCGGGCGACGGTGGAAGGCCGAGCATCGACGGCACCAGCAGCGAGGGTTGGCGAGCCTCGAGGGCGACCATCAGTGCCTCACGCACTGTCAGCTCCGGATAGAGCCGAGCCGCCTGGAAGCCACGTCCAAGTCCGACACGATGGCGAGCCGCGGCGCTACGGCCGGAGACATCAACGCCGAGCACCTCCACGGTCCCTTCGGCGGGCACGAACCCGCTCACTGCATTGAGCAGCGTCGACTTGCCGGCCCCGTTCGTGCCGATCAGGCCGACCAGCTCGCCGGGGGCGACATCGAAGCTGACGTGATCAACCGCAACATTTCCACCGAAGCGAACCGTCACACCCCGCACCGAGAGGGCGGGGCCGTCGATCGGCTCGCGGGCCTTGCCGGTCGTGGGAACGGGGACGGCCTTCTGCGAGGCCGGGACGACCTCACCACGATCAGCTGCGGCATACCGGCGGTCGGCCACCTGCAAGAGGCCATCGCGGGCCCCATGAACCAGCTGGAGTAGGCCGCCCGGGAAGTACATCAGCAGGACGAGAAGGCCGATATTGGAGGTGAGCAGCGCCTGCAGATTGCGAAGTTTGTCGGGGGTGACCTCGCTGATGCCGAGAATCCACAACGAGCCGAGGATCGGACCGGCGACAGAGCCGAGCCCGCCGATGATCGCCATGACGATCACCCGCAGCGACTCGGCCGGAGCGAAGTCGGTGCCGGGCGACAACGACGCCTGTGAGATCACGAAGAGCGAACCGGCGAGGGCACTGATGCCACCAGAAATCGCGAAGGCCGAGAGCTTGGCTCGGGCCGGTGAGACCGTCGAAGCCGCAGCCATGTCTTCGTTGTCTCGAACCGCGATCAGGGTGCGCCCAATTCCCGACGATCGAACACGAGCAGCGATCCACGAGACGATGATCAGCGCAACCAGGCACAGCAGATAGAGGCTGCGTCTCGACTCGCCGAAGTCGAGGCCGAGGAACGACGGCGGGGGCGGCGGACGCGGGAAACTCGTGCCGCCGGTGAAGAACGACTGGTCGAACAGCCATGAACTGGCAGCCACCGCGAACGCGAGCGTGGTGACGGCCAGGAACAAGCCTCGGACGCGCAGTGCCGGCAAACCGATCAGCAGCGCGCCGATCACGCCCATCGCAACCGAGAGCACGACCGCCACTGCCCAGGGCGCCTCGATGCTGAAGTCGAAGAGGTCGAACGGCACGGGAATGTCGTGCCCCTTCGTGAACGCCACGGTCGAGAGAGCGCCCACGCCGACGAACGCGAACTGACCGAGCGACAGCTGACCGGCCCACCCCGTGAGGATCGACAAAGACAGAGCGACCATCGCGAACAGCACGATGCGGGTCCAGATCGAGATGCCGCTCGATGTGGTGACAAAGACGGGCACCAGGGCCAGGGCTGCGAACAACGCAGCCAACCCGATGCCGTTGATGTTACGTACCCACCACACGCCACGAAGCCGCTCGGGGATCGGGCGACTCGCCGGCGAGAGCGACCAGCCGTCTTGGCTTCCTCCGCGGATCACCCACACGACAATCACCAACACGGCGATGAACA
>CALKOE010000252.1 GCA_938091985.1 uncultured Acidimicrobiales bacterium
GCCCTTGGCAACCTCGGCATCATCGAGGCAGTGCGTTGTGTGCTCTCCTACCTCTGGGCCCGGATCAATCCGCCGAAGGACCAGTCGAAGTTCGAGGGCTACGTCGCCGCCAAGTTCGGATGGCGGCTCTACCGTACCTTCTTCAAGACCTACACCGAGAAGGTTTGGGGGGTCCCGGCCGATGAGCTCGAAGCCGACTGGGCTGCGCAGCGCATCAAGAACCTGAGCCTGTTCGGGGCCATCTGGAACGCGATCACACCCCGTCGCAACCAAAAGGACATCACCAGCCTCATCGAGGAATTCGAATACCCCCGCCACGGGCCGGGCATGATGTGGGAACGCTGTCACGTGCTCGTCGAAGCCCAAGGCAGCGACGTGCACTTCCGTCAACCGGTGGGAACGATTCGCCACCGCGACGGCCTGGCATTCGAGGTAGTCGGCATCACCGACGACAAAGAAGTAGCGCACCCGTGCACCGAAGTGATCTCGTCGATGCCGATCCCGAGGCTCGTTCAGGCGATGGAACCGGCGGCGCCGGAAGAGGTGTTGCTCGCTGCGAAGTCGCTCGAGTTCCGCGATTTCCTCACTGTCGCGATCGTTGTCCCCGAGGAAGACGGCTTCCCCGACAACTGGATCTACATCCACGCTCCTGAGGTCGACGTCGGCCGAGTGCAGAACTTCGGCTCGTGGTCACCGCAGATGATTCCCGACGAGGGCAAGACCTGCCTGGGCCTCGAGTACTTCGTGAACGAGGGCGATCGGCTCTGGGTCAAGGACGATGCTGATCTGATCGTCCAGGCAGAGGCCGAAATGGTTCAGCTGGGTCTTCTCGCTCCTGGCCGGGTCGAGAAGGGCTATGTGGTGCGGATGCCCAAGGCCTACCCGATGTACGACGCGACCTACCGCGAGAACGTCGACATTCTGCGAAACTGGCTCCATCAGAACGTGCCCAATGTGCACCCGGTCGGGCGTAACGGAATGCATCGCTACAACAATCAGGATCACTCGATGTACACAGCCATGCTGACGGTGGAGAACATCGTCAACGGCACCTCCCACGATGTGTGGGAAGTGAACGTGGAGGCCGAGTACCACGAGGAGCTCAGCGAGTCCGACGGATGAGCACGGGGTCTGACGTGCGCACGATCGTCGTCATCCCCGCATTCAATGAGGAAGAGTCGTTGCCGGCAGTGCTCGATCAGCTGGCCGAGGTCGTCCCTGACCTCGACATCGTCGTCGTCGACGACGGGTCGGCCGACACGACAGCTGCCGTGGTTCGCGCCGCAGGAGTGCCCTGCGTGTCGCTCCCCTTCAACCTCGGCATCGGTGGTGCCCTTCGGGCCGGATACCGCTACGCGGCCGACAACGGCTACGAGCGTGCGGTTCAATTCGACGCCGACGGTCAGCACCGGGCCGACCAGATCGCGGTGTTGCTCGAAGGTCTCGACGATGGCGCCGACATGGCTTGCGGCAGCCGGTTCGCCGCGGGCGGGTACGAGGTGGGTCGCGGTCGCGGCCTCGCAATGGGCGTCCTACGAGTCGGGGTTCGCGTGCTCACCGGGCAGCGATTCAGCGATACCTCATCGGGGTTCCGCGCCGTTCAGCAACCACTGCTCGACGTCTTCGCGACCGACTACCCGGTCGAATACATGGACTCGGTCGAAACGCTCGTCAACGCGTGTCGGGCGGGATACACCGTGGTCGAGGTTCCGACGCTGATGTTGGAGCGAGCGGGTGGCGTGCCATCGCAACGGCCGTTCCGGCTGGCGTACCACTACGCCCGGCTGTTGGTTGCTCTGCTCGGCTCGCCTCGCCGAGCAATCCCCGCCCGGCGCTGAGCAGACTCAGAACCCTCTGGCCTCAAGACCAGGGTCCCTTCCGCCGACGGGAAGAGGACGACCTACGCGCGCACCCGGCGCGCTCCGGTCGACCAAGGGGAGGTGGAAGACATGAGGCGCACGACAAAGCCTGAGCCACATCCCTTGCGCATCGACCACCTCGTCGAGACCGAGCACAAGGCCGGGGTCGATCTGGCGTGGATCGTGGTCTTCGCGACCGTGCTCTGCGTCCTGGCGATCGTCTTCGCGGTTCCCGATGCACTCTTCGACCGCATCGCCGACACGAGCGGGCTCAACGTCAACGGCGTGATCGCTCTCATCACCGTGGTTCCGCTCGGTGCAACCGCGTTCGCCTTCCGCCGCTATCGCGATGCCGTGGGGGCCCAGCGGGAGTTGACGCACCTTTCGCTGCACGATGCCCTGACCGGCCTTCCCAACCGTCGTCACCTGCGTGAGGTGCTCCCGGAGGCGTTCAAGCACGCCAAGCGCAATCACACGCGAGCAGCGGTGATCTTCATCGACCTCGACGGGTTCAAGTCCGTCAACGACACGTATGGACACGAGGTGGGCGACCGTCTGATGGTCGCCGTCGGCGAGCGGCTCAACCGATCAGCGGGCGAGGAACGATGGGTTGCTCGCTACGCCGGCGACGAGTTCGTGATCATCGATCCCGCTCCGACGACCGTCGAACACTCCGCTCGCTTCGCCCGCGAACTCATCGGCATCATCGAGACGCCCTTCGAACTCGGCGCCGACCGAATCCGTATCTCCGCCAGCATCGGGATCGCCCACGGTGATGTTTCTGATGACCCCGAAGAGGTGCTTCGCGACGCCGACACCGCGATGTACGACGCAAAGCACAGCGACAATCGCACTGCGGTCTTCTCCGAGAGCATGCGGGCCCGGCTGACCCCAGCGACGGCCGAACGCCGCCTCCAGCGAGCGCTGGACGACGGCGAGTTCCGCCTGCTCTACCAGCCCATCGTGGCCCTGCGGACGCAGCGCATCGTCGGTTGCGAAAGCCTGCTTCGATGGGACGACCCGGCGCGAGGAATGATCCCGCCCGGCGACTTCTTGTCGTCGCTGGAGGAAACGGGTCTGATTCTCCCTGTCGGGCGATGGGTTCTCGAAGAGGCGTGCCGCCAGGCGGCCATTTGGGCCGGTCAAACACCCTCAGGACAGACCCCGCTACGGGTGACGCTCAACGTGTCGCCGCGCCAGATCGGCCAGTCGGACTTCGTCGACGACCTCAGTAATGCCATCGAGTCGAGCGCGGTCGACCCGTCGCTGATCTATCTCGAGTTGACCGAGACGGCGCTGATCGCTGATCCGAGAGCCGCATGGACCGCACTGTCGGCTGCCCGCCAGCTCGGCGTGGGGATGGCACTCGACGACTTCGGCACCGGGTTCTCCTCCCTCAGCCACCTGCGAAACTTCGATTTCGAGCTCCTCAAGCTGGACAGCACATATGTCGGCGGACTCGGCGAGCGTCCGACCGACGAGGCCA
>CALKOE010000253.1 GCA_938091985.1 uncultured Acidimicrobiales bacterium
TCCGCGTGTCGCCGATCACATAGTTGAGCACGAGCGACATCTCTGCCTGGAGTCGCTCGTCGTAGTCGCGAAGACCATCGACCTCGGAGCAAGCCGGCACGATCACCGGTTCGGCCGGGTTGTCGCACGTCACCAAGGTGCCGTCGATCGACTCGATCACCGCTCCGAGCCGCAGCGCCAGGCGACGGGGCGGATCTTGGGCTGTGTAGGTGTCCCCCGTCAGGGGCGAGTCCGAACCATCAAGGGTTCGGGTCCACGTGCCGGAACTCACGAAGGTGGCCGTTCGCCATCGGTTCCAGGCCACGACGAGGTCCTCGGCCGCGGTTTCATCGTGCGTCACCGCCGGAAACGACAACTCGATCTCAGTGAGCGTCGAGGGTGCCGGCTCATCGTCACCGCCGGTCAGCGCAGCGATGCCGAGCACCGCCACGACACCGGCCACGACACCGGCAACCACCATCAGGACTGGACGCATGACCACGAAGGTACAGCGGCCCGCGATTGCGTTGGACCACCCAACCCCGACAGATCAGCGAGGCAGGTGCACGTCGCGCTGAGGAAACGGGATGACGATCCCGGCATCACGCAGGCCCTCGTGCACGGCCACGACGACGGCGTCGCGGGTCTGTCGCTCAGAGGTCTCGGCCCCCGAGTGCCAAAACGTCACTTCGAAGTTGATCGAGGAGTCGGCGAACTCGAATGCCGCCACGGTCGGAGCGGGTTTGGCCATCACGCCCTCGACCGAGGACAACGAAGCCTTCAACACCGTGGAGGCCGCGCGAAGATCACTCTCGTAGGCGACGCCCACGATCACCCGAGTGCGCCGACTCATCCGTCGAGTCTGATTGACGATCGGCGCGTCGAGCACTTGCGAGTTCGGGATCGTGACCAGCTCACCGTCGAACGTCTCGAGCAACAGCGCTCGCCCGGTGACGTCGATCACCGTGCCCTCGTAACCGTTGGACTGGATCTCTTCACCGCACTCCAGCGGCCGCTCGGTCTGCAGCACCACCCCGGCGAAGAGGTTTTGCAGCACCGGCTGCAGCGCGAGTGCGATGGCGAGCCCGCCGAGGCCCAGCGCACCGATGAGTGGGCCAATCTCTACGCCGACCACGCTTGCCGCGTAGATGAAGCCGAAGAGCAGCACCGACCAGCGGATCAGCCGGACAACCAAGGCCACCGCCAGCGATGGTTGTGCGAGGCGACGATTCAGCCCGACCGTGAGGATCCGACCGAGGAGGATGGTGGCGATGATCGACCCGAGGGCGATACCGCCGGCGGTGATCCACTCCTCCACGGTGACCGCGAGGATCATCAGACGTCGCGGCGGGTCAGGTTCTTGAAGGCTGTGAACCGGGGCAAGAAGCCGAGGTTGATGGTGCCGGTGGGGCCGTTGCGATGCTTGGCAACGATGATCTCGGCCATGCCTTCGTTCTCGCTGCCCGGGTTGTAGACCTCATCGCGATAGAGGAACATCACGACGTCGGCGTCCTGCTCGATCGATCCCGACTCGCGCAGATCGGCGAGCATCGGACGCTTGTCTTGGCGCATCTCGAGGTTTCGGGAGAGCTGAGAGAGACCGACCACCGGGCACTCGAGCTCACGGGCCAGGATCTTGAGACCACGGCTGATCTCGGCCACTTCGACCTGACGACTCTCGGCGCCGGCTCGGCCGGTCATCAGCTGGATGTAGTCGACCACGATCATGCCGAGGTCTCCCGTACGGCTCTTGAGCCGGCGAGCCTTGGCCCGGATCTCCATGATCGTGAGATTCGGGTTGTCAT
Source organism: uncultured Acidimicrobiales bacterium (assembly GCA_938091985.1). GTDB lineage: Bacteria > Actinomycetota > Acidimicrobiia > Acidimicrobiales > Aldehydirespiratoraceae > JAJRXC01. Next base: position 1,785 of record CALKOE010000253.1, read on the forward strand.
CGATCCACAGCGGCGACTCGGCAAGACGCCCGATGCCGTTGGAAATTCGGGTCCAGTCGTCTTCTTTGAGGTTGCCGTCGCGCATGTTCTTGGCGTCGACATTTGCCTCGGAACACAGCAGACGTTGCGTGAGTTCGAGGTGGCCCATCTCCAAGCTGAAGATGAGCGTGGGTCGATTCGCCCGCACCGCTGCGTGGGCGGCCATGTTGAGCGCAAATGCGGTCTTGCCCATTGCCGGTCGAGCGCCGACGATCACCAATGCGTTGGGCTGCAGCCCTGACAGGAGTTCGTCGAGGTCGACGAACCCGGTGGGGGTGCCAGTGATGCCCTCGCCTGCCTCGTACAACTGCTCGAGGCGATCGAGCGTGGCATCGAGAAGGTCACGGATCTCACCCATCGTGTCGGCCACGCGGCCCTGCGCGACCTGGAACATCATGTTCTCGGCCTCGTCGACAGCCTTGGTGACGTCGTCGGGACGGCCGTAGCCGATCTCGGCAATCTCGCCGGCAACCTCGATCAATCGGCGCAGTGTGTAGCGCTCTTGGATGATGCTGGCGTATTTCGCTGCGTTGGATGTAGCCGGCGTGCTGACCTGGAGACTGATCAGACCATCGAGGCCACCGATCGACTCCAGCACCCCGCCGCGATCGAGTTCCTCGGCGACCGTGACCGGATCGACCGGGTCGCCCGTGGCGTAGAGCGTGGAGATGGCGTCGTAGACGTGGGCGTGGGCCGGCCGGTAGAAGTGCTCGACCGAGCTGATCTCGACGGCATCGGCAATCGCGTCGCGCGAGAGCAGCATCGCGCCGAGAAGCGACTCTTCGGCTTCGAGGTTGTGGGGCGGGACTCGAGCCATCCGGCCCGAATCGAGTTCGCTCATCACCATGTTGCGTTCACATCCACTCCCCACGACCGACGGACGATGCTTGCCGCGTACCCCTGTGCGGAACCAGGGGGAATCGCGTGTTTTCCGGGGGAAATCGACCCGGTTTCCTGTGGATAGATTTTGTACACAGGCGCGCGCGTCTGTGGACGATCCTGTGGAGGGCTGGGGATTGCGAACTGCGGCCACCCCGTCGCCGAGGTGGCCGCACTGTTCACTCTTCGATCACGTCGACCGTGATGGGGAACTCCACCTCGGGGTGGAGCTTGCACATCACCATCGCCTGACCGAGGTCTTTCAAGGGGTTCTCGAGGCTGAGGGCACGACGATCGATCACCGTGCCGGTCTGAGCTTCGACTGCCTCGACGATTTCGGGCGCACCAACCGAACCGAACAGTCGACCACCCTCGCCGGCCTTGGCCGAGATGGTGATGACGGTCGGTACGAGCTTCGTTGCGACCTCTTCGGCCTCGGCGCGGCTCGCGGCGTTGCGCACAGAGGCGGCACGACGCATTGCTTCGCCCTGTGCTTCAGCACCCTTCGTCGCCTTCATGGCGAGTCCGTTGGGACCGAGCAGGTTACGGAAGTGTCCGTCGGCAACGTCGCAGATTTCGCCCTTGCGACCCAACCCATCGACATCTTGACGCAGGATCACCTTCACGCCTCTGCCTCCTCACTCGTGGCATCGGCAATGGTGGCCTGATCGCCATCGATGGTGACACCCTCGATTTCGGTGGTGTCAGCCTCGTCGGTACGACCTTCGTCGGTACCTTCCTCATCGGAGCCGGGCGGCGGACCGCTCGGACGCGGGGCCGGACCATCGGCACGCCCGCCACGCTCACCGCGATCGCGGTTGCTGCGCTGGGTGGTAACCCGGCTGGCGTAGGGGATCAGCGCCATCTCACGAGCGACCTTGATTGCGTCGGCGATGAGCTTTTGCTGCTGGGTGTCGTTGCCGGTGACGCGTCGTGCACGGATCTTCGCCCGCTCCGACATGAACCGCCGAAGCAGGTTCGCGTCCTTCCAGTCGACGTAGACGATCTTCTCTTGGGAGAGGATCGAAACCTTCTTCTTGCCGCCGCGACGACCGGCGTCCTTCATGTTCTTTGAACTGCCGCGCTTCTTTACTTTGGCCATTCCTGGATCTTCCGTTCTCTAGTTCTGTGGAGAGCTCGTTCTGCCGAAGGGCTAGAACGGCTCCTCGTCCATGTCGTATGCGGGCGGGGCCTGGTTGGGGGCCGGACGGCTCTGAGCGGCACCGCCGCCACCGCCGCCGCCACCCTGGGCGCCGCTGTCGCCGCGGAACTCGTTCTTGCGGATCTCCGCCGATGCCCACTTGAGGCTCGGGGCGACATCGTCAGCGATGATCTCCACCGCGGAACGACGATCACCGTCGGGCGTGTCCCAGGAGCGCTGGCTCAGCGCGCCGTAGACGACCACGCGGGATCCCTTGGTAACAGATTCGGCGACGTTCTCGGCGAGCTGGCGGAAGCAACTCACGTTGAAGAACGAAACCTCTTCTTCGCCATCAGCCTTCTTCTTGTTCCAGGCGATGCCGAAGTTTGCGACTGCCATGCCGCCCTGCGTGAACCGAAGTTCAGGATCGCGGGTGACGTTGCCGACGACCGTGATGGTGTTGTCGAATGCCATGTTGGTACCTCTTCCGATCAGCCGGCCGCGGCCGGCGCCGGCTCACCGAAGAGACCGCGCTTCGCGGCCTCCTTCTCGGGGAGACGGAACAGCTTGTGGCGAACGATGTCGTCCGCGAGACGGAGCTGGCGCTCGGTGGTGGGGAGACCGGCCGTTTCGGTGACGACCTCCCACACGACGTAGTTGCCTTCGGTCTTGTGGTTGATCTCGTAGGCAAATCGGCGTCGACCCCAATGGTCAGTCGACGCAATCCGGCCACCCTCATCGGTGATCAGACCTTGAGTACGAGCGATCACCTTCTGCACGTCGTTCTCAGGAACGTCGCTGTCGATGATGATCATCAATTCATAGGCTCGCAAAATAGCCACGAGCTCACCTCCTCTGGACCCGCACTGCGGGGCCCCTTCCCGGGGCAGGGGTTGTTTCGGTTGTCGCAAGAAGGCTACCGGCCAAGCGCATGTCTGCACCCTACGAACAGGGTGTGACAGCGAACAGGGTGTGACAGCGAACAGGGTGTGACAGCGAACAGGGTGTGACAGCGGACAGGGTGTGACAGCGGACAGGGTGTGACAGCGAACAGGGTGTGACAGTCAGCCGGCCAGCCAGACCAGTACGGAGCGGACCCGAGTGTCGCGCATCCCTCGTTCACCCGACACAGGACCAACGCGACGCGTAACGTCGGCTCATGTGCGGCAACCATCGTTCTGACGGCACCCCGGTCGACCACCATCACCATCACGACAATCGGCCGGTCTTCATGCCCCAGGTCCGCGGACCCCGTCTATGGCGGCGACGAGCGTTTCTCGGTGAGATGGGCAAGGGCACCATGGCCTTCGCCGTCCTCGCTCCTGCGTTCATCGCCGCGTGCAGCGACGATGGCGGCACGAACGCAACCGGCACCACGAGCACAACCTCGACCACCACCAGCACTCCCGGAACCACGACCACCGAGGGCACGACCCCGACAAGTGAGGGGCTCCCCGCCACCGCACAACTCACCTGGGCCCGCTCCAAGATCGGCAACGTCTCGGCCTATGTGCTCATTCGTGGCACCGAAGCAGCCGTGGTCGACACGGGGGTACCGGGCAGCGCCGACGACATCGGCGAGACCCTCGCTGGAGTGGGGCTCGACTATTCCGACGTTGCCCACGTCATCTTGACCCACCTCCACCCCGACCACATCGGTTCGATCGGCGAGGTGATGGACCTGGCGGCCGGAGCAACGGCCTATGCCGGAGAGGCCGACATCGGCGGGATCGACTTCGATCCCATCACGGCCGCCGCCGACGGCGACGAGGTCTTCGGTCTCGAGGTGATCGCCACGCCCGGCCACACCAATGGCCACATCTCGGTGATCGACCACGACGCTGGCCTGCTCGTCGCTGGTGATGCCATCAACACCCAAGACGGCGGTGTGCAAGGTCCGAATCCACGCTTCTCCGCCGACCACGACCGCGCCAACCACTCGGCTCGCCGCCTGGCTGAACTCTCGTTCAACACACTGCTCGCCGGCCACGGTGACCCAGTGGAAGACATGGCCGACACTGCGGTGATCGCGATGGCGGCGGCGTTGTGAGACGACGTGTCGTCATCGTGGCTCTCGCCCTGGCAGCCGCCGCGTGCGGCGACGACGCCGGCGACGCGACGCCAGCAACCACAGCTCCCACAACCACCGCGTCAACGACCACAGCGCCGACCACTACTGCGCCAGCCGACCCCGTCTCGACCGACACCACCCCAACCGACACGGGCCCGTCCGCCGCGACCAACGTCGAGGTGGCGACGATCAACGTCCTCCACGGCATCGCGCCGCCGATCTCGGGCTGCGAGGAATACACCGACCAGTGCAATGTCGAGGCACGCGTCCAGATCCTCTGGGACTATCTCGAGACCGACGTCGGCTGCCCGGAGATCATCGCCCTGCAAGAGATCGCCCTGCGCTGGTTCGAGGTCGTACCCGAGCGGCTCCCCGACCTGTGCGACGGCACCCATGTGCTGCTCACCGACAACCTCAGCCTGTTGGACCAGGAGATGATCCTCACCTCGTTGCCCGTGATCGACCACGCCCGAGTCGAGCTCGCCGGAGCGCCGGTGTGGTCCGCCCACTGGGCCCAGCTCGAGGGCGACGACGGCTTGGTCATCGACGTCTACGGCACCCACTACGCGAGCAGCTCGTTCAACCCGCCATGTAGCCCCGACGCACCGGCGACCACGTGTCATGTCGATTGTCCGACCGATTCCCTCCTCGGCGACTGTCACCCGTTCGAGACACTGGCGTTCCTCGACGATCGCGGCGCACCCGGGTCCCTCCAGCTCGTGATCGGCGACCTCAACAAAGAGATCGACGAACCCCGGATCCAGACCCTCATCGGTGCCGGTTTCATCGACACACATCTCGCCGCGGGCAATCCGGAGTGCCCCGAAGAAGGTGGACCCGAATGCACCAGCGGCATCGGCATCGGCAACGGCGTCGACACCGACTACGACGGCCTCGATGTGGCCGACAGCCTCCCGTCGCGCCGAATCGATTTCGTGCTCGCCCGACCGCCCGAGGGTTGCGAGCTGCTCGTCGACTCGGGTGATGCCGACGGCGACGGCACTCACACCGGCGGGTGGGCCAACACACCACTCACCGAGCCGTTCGAGGGCCTCTACTGGCCGTCGGATCACACGGGTGTGCAGGCCGACGTCGGCATCAAATGTGCGTGACCCGTCGCGACGGGATCATCTAGCTTCTCGCCATGTCCCCCTCTCCGATCGACGTCGCCCGCGCGCGAGCTGACACCTCCGGATGCCGCGATCTCATCCATTTCAACAACGCCGGAGCCGCGCTGCCTGCCGACATCGTGCTGCGTACTCAGATCGAACACCTCGAACTCGAGGCGCGGATCGGTGGCTACGAGGCCCACGACGCCGCGACAGAGCGCATCTCGGCCATCTACGCCTCGGTCGCCCGACTCGTCAACGGCTCTGTCTCCGAGATCGCGCTGTCCACCAGCAATACGGCCGTGCTCGACATGTTCGTCTACTCATTGCCGTGGGCCGCCGGCGACCGCATCCTCACCACCCAATCGGAATATGGCGCGAACTATGTCGCCTACCTCCACATCGCAGCCCGCACCGGCGCCGTGGTCGAGGTGGTCCCGAACAACGAGGCCGGCGAGCTCGATGTCGACGCACTCGAGCGCATGATCGACGACCGGGTGAAACTGATCTCGGTCAATCACGTGCCCACCAACGGCGGGCTCGTCAACCCCGCCGCTGCCATCGGCAAGGTCGCCAACGCTCATGGCATCCCCTACTTGCTCGACGCCTGTCAGTCCGCGGGACAGATCCCGCTCGACGTCGAAGCAATCGGATGCGACGCCCTCACGGCCACTGGTCGCAAGTTCGTGCGCGGACCACGCGGCACCGCATTCCTGTGGGTCCGCCAGTCACTGCTCGAGACGATCGACCCGATCACGATCGACCACGACGCCGCCACCTGGACCAGCCCCACCACCTATGAGCTCAAGCCTGATGCATCACGCTTCGAGGTGTGGGAGAAGGGCTGGGCCGGGCTGCTCGGTCTCGGCGCGGCGATCGACTACGCACTCGACTGGGGACTGGACAACATCCAGGACCGCATCGTTGAGGTCGCCGAATCGCTGCGAACACGGCTGACCGACGAAGTGCCCGATGCCGAGGTCCGCGATCTCGGGACGAATCGCTGCGGCATCGTGACGTTCTCGCTCGGCGACCGAGACCTGCCCACGCTCAAGACCGAGCTGCAGCAGCAGGGCATCAACGTGAGCATCGTGCCACCAGCCAGCGCATTGCTCGACACCATGGCCCGTGATCTCCCACCCCTGATCCGAGCCTCGCTGCACATCTACAACACCCACGACGAGATCGATGCCCTGATCAGCGCCCTCGGGGCGGGTTGATCAGCCAGCTCTGCTAGCGCTTCACGAAATGAGCGGCGACACTCGGACTGATGAAGCCCGTGCCTGTCACCAAGTGGAAGCGCCGCCGCCTCTCTGCGGCCAAACGCCTCCTGTACTCGCAGCTACTCATGAAGGACGCCATCCTGGTTGCCTTCGGTCGGGCCAAGCCGCTGGTGCGGTTCACGGTCGAGAACGATCCACCGTCGGTCTATCTCAACTTTGCGGTGCGACAGGACCAGGTGGAGGCGTTCGAGCGCCACATCGCCGTCCCAATGCCGCTGGCACCGATGCGCTGCATCGAAGGCGACGAGCCGTACTACTGCCTCACCCTCAACATGTATCGGGTGTCGGGCCTGGCCACCGGCATTCGGGCCGAATGGTCGACCTACGTCCACGATGCCGACGGTGTACCCCGCTACATCGTGGTCGACGCCGAGTGTGAGAAGGGCACCCTCGACTCGGTCGACGGCTTCACCGTGAAGGGCCACGCCGGCTACACCACAGATGGTGAACGGCTCTCGTTTTTTGCAGGCGCCGATGCAAACAGCGAGCTCCGTTGCGACGTCACCCTGCCTACCGATGCACCGTCGGCCACGTCGGACCGCGAATGGGTCACGGCCAACGACTACATCTACTGGCGCAACGGCGTCTGCGACCGAACCTTCTACGACGCCGGCCTCGCCGACGCCGCGATGGTCTCGATCGACCCCTCCACCGCCGAGATCACCGATGCCACGCCGTGGGCGCAGTTCATCGAGCCGGTACCGCGCAGCATGGTCGCGTTCACCAAGGCGATCGAGTTCGCGATCTCACCCTGGTGGAACATCGACGATCTGTAGAAACCGACCGTTCTGGCGTCACATACGACCGGAAACCGGGCGGTGGTGACGCCAGAATGAAGTTACCCCGCGCCGTAGAGGTGGAGTTCCTCGGCCTCTTCGTCGGCCATGTGGTAGCTCTCGTCGTGGTTCGGGAATGAACCCGAGCGCACATCAGCGGCATACGCCTTGATGGCTTCGACCGACTGACCCTTGATGTCGGCGTAGCGACGCACGAACTTGGGAACGAAGCGATCTTCGATGCCGAGGAGGTCGTGGTAGACGAGCACCTGGCCGTCGCAATGGGACCCGGCGCCGATGCCGATCGTGGGAATGTCGACCGCTTCGGTGACCATCTCGGCGACGCGAACGGGCACGCCTTCGAGCACCACGGCAAAGCAGCCGGCGTGGGCGAGCGACTTGGCGGCCTGCACGAGCTTGCGGGCGTGTTCGGCCTGCTTGCCCTGCACCTTGAAGCCGCCCATCGCGTGAATCGATTGGGGGGTGAGGCCGATGTGGCCCATCACGGGGATCTCCGCATCGATGATCTGCTCGATCATCGGGAGCCGCTTGCGACCGCCCTCGAGCTTCACGGAGTGGGCACCGGCTCGCATGAGCTTGGCCGCGTTCTCAACGGTCTCCTGAGGAGAGACGTGGTAACTCATCCACGGCATGTCGCCAACGATGTGGCAATCAGGCTTGGCCCGCGCCACCGCGGCGGTGTGGTGGCACATGTCGTCGGTCGTCACCTGGAGGGTGTCGTCGTAGCCGAGCACGACCATCGCAAGGCTGTCGCCCACGAGGATGAGGTCGGCGCCGGCTTCGCTCGCCATCCGCGCACCGGGCGCGTCGTAGGCGGTGACCATGACCAACGGTTCTTTGCCATCACGGGTCTTGTGAGCGGCAATCGCAGGGGCGGTGAGTTTGCCCATGTCTGACTCCTTTCCCGTCCAGCGCACGAGGCTGCCGGCGGTGACACCAATGGTAGCGGGACCTTGATCCCAGCTCAATACCCACTCTCGCGGAGCCGCCTACGCTGCCGATGTGGCCATTTCGATCCCCTCCGGTCCCGCCGACCTCGTGCCGACGGACCGCTCGCTCGAGATCGGCGTGCTTCGCGGGATCGTCGCCTACCGCTGGCTGACCATTGCGTGGGCGACGTTGGCCGTGGTCTTCCAGCGTGACCACCTCACCCGCGAAGGTCTCGCCATTCTCGCGCTGGGCGCCGCGATCGCGTTCACGGCCTGGTCGACCCTGGCCGCCCGCAATGACGCCGGCTGGCTCATCCGCAGATCAGCCGTGGTGATCGAGACATCGCTCGGCGTGAGCCTGCTGCTCCTCGACGGCGTGATCTGGGGCGGAGTCCCATTCGAGACCCGACGCCAATCACTGCCGTGGGCCTGGCCCCACGCGGCGATTCTCACCGCTGCGGCCGTCTTCGGAATGCGTCCCGCGCTGGCCGTGGCCGGCGTGCTCGCGGCCAGCAGCTGGTGGGGTGAGCTCGAAGTGCGCGGCGGCCAAGACAGCTGGGTGGGTGTCGGGTCGAAGTCGGCGTTGTACTTCCTCGCCGCGATCGGCACCGCGCTCGTCATGCGCCGGCTCCGGGTTGCCTCGACACAGATCTCCGCGGCCCGGGCCCGAGAGGAGATGGCCGCAACACTGCACGATGGCGTGTTGCAGACCTTGGCCGTGATCCAGAGACGCAGCGACGACGAGGAGCTGGTCGACCTCGCCCGCCGCCAGGACCGCGAGCTCCGTTCCCATCTCTGGGGTACGCCGGCGGACCAGGACGGCTTCGAAGCGGCGGTCGCGCTGGCGGCCACCCGCGCCGCCGACGGATACGACCTCGCGGTGCAGAGCCTGCTGCCCGACGACTTGCCCTCACTCCCCAAGGAGATCGAACACGCACTCGGCGGCGCCGTGGCCGAGGCGATCACCAACGCGTCCAAACACGCACAAGCGAGTCGCGTCGTGGTCTACGCCGAGCCGCTCGACGACGATGCCGACGGACACCTCGTGTTCTGCTCGGTGAACGACGACGGCCAGGGCTTCGACGTCGAGACCACGCCGCCCGGGCAGGGGATGCGCCACTCGATCCAGGATCGGATCGAGGCGGTGGGCGGACGAGTCGAGATCAGCTCATCCCCCGCCTCCGGCACCGAAGTGCGATTCTGGGTCGGCGGAAGGACACCACGACATGGATGAGAATGCGCCGGCTGAACTGACCCATGTGCGGGTGGTCATCGCCGACGACCACACGATCTGGCGATCGGGTGTGCGCGCCGATCTCGGCGACAACTTCACCGTGGTGGGAGAGGCCGCTGACGGCGGTGAAGCCATCGCGGCGATCGATCGCCACA
>CALKOE010000254.1 GCA_938091985.1 uncultured Acidimicrobiales bacterium
GTGAGCCACGGGTTGCGGTGCTCGCGGCGCAGACTGCGGCGTTGGCGCGACCCGAGCCGAAGCCGGTTCCGGGCGGGGTTCGCGGCGAGGCTTGCGATCGCCGTCGGGCCAGAACATCGAGAGGAGGAGCAAGACGATGCCAACGCCGCCGAGCACGATCGAGGGCGTGAGCGCCGCTCGGAGCACAGCGGTGAGCAGCGCCGCGAGCACCTCGGCCTGGTCCGGCGCGAACTCGCGGAGCAGGAACGGAACGCCGAGCCCGACGATGAGGTAGAAGGCAGTGGTACCGATTGCCCACCGAGCGGCCTTGCCGAGCACCTGAGAACGGTCGCTGGTGGTGAGGAAGGCCAGGAGCGCCATGACGATCGACATTCCGGCCAGAATCGGCACGGTCCGTTCGAGGAAGTCCTTGACCGGCGATGCGTTGGGAATTCGCTCGGTCGGCAGCTCGACCTCGAACTCCTCGGGGATCTGCTCCGCCACCGATGGGGCCACCGCTCCGATGCGAGCTCGAGACGATTCGAGTGCGGGCCCGAGGTCGATCGTGGCGGGCGCATCATCGAGTCCGAGGAAGGCGCGATGTGTGGTCCCGAGCGAGTCGATGATCAGATCGCGAACTACCGGGTCGTCGAGAATGATGTCGACCCCGGCATCGACCTGCTCCGCGCTGAGCCCCGGCACCGCCCGGTCGAGCGCCTTGCCGATGTTCAGGCCGATCTGGTCGACCACCGCCTCGTTGTCGAGCAACTCCTCGGCGATCGTTCCGGTTCGGTCCTCATCAAAGACGATGCGCAAGGCAAGGAACCCCCACCATGCAAACGAGCCGATGAGGAGGGCGGGGCCGAGAATCAGGCCGGCGATGACGCGACGAAACACGGCGCCATGTTCGCACGTCGATCACCGACGACCGTGGCGCGTTCGATCAGAAGGTCAGCTGCGCTGCGGTGAGATGCATGGCGCGCCGCCACACACGTCGATCACGGTGCCGGTCCGGAGGAAGGCATCGATCTGTTCGACCGCGTCGAGGTGACGACGCGGATCCTCGTGAGGGTCGGTTCCATTGCGGGGCGGCACATTCTCGATCGGCGGGACCGGCTGGCCGCTGTCCCACATCACCGTGGCCGACCCCTCGAACGGATATCCCTCGATGCGGGGAATGCCCCAGAACGGCTCGACATCGCTTGAGCGGCCTTCGCCGAACCCAGGCCACACTGCCGACGCCCCCATCGAGCGGGCCATCACATCCATCGCGACATTGGCGACCTGGAAGTCACCAAGCGCACCGTGCAGCAGCCCGGACTTCTGGTCGAGGCCTTCCAACGGCTCGGAGTAGTAGTTCACGTAGCCGTTGCCCTCGGCTCGATCCCAGAGCATCTGGATCATCAAGAGCAGCTGGGCCTGGTCGAGCTTGTCGGGATACGACGGGTCGAGCAGCAGTTGATACTGATCGAAGTCGACACTGCGGTTGAGCAGGGTCGAGTAGTTCACGCCGGGGACACCGAACACCCCGCGGTCCCAGTCGGTCGACACAGCAGTCGTGACCGGTCCCATGATGCCGCCCTGGCTGATGCCGTAGTAGGCGAGCTGATCGGTGTCGAGGAGTTGATTGCCATCACCATCGCTGAATGCCTCGTGCGCCGCGAATCCGTCGGGGTGACGCATCAGGCGCCCGAGAAACAGCGTGTTGAGGTGCCCCTGCAGGAGCCGATCGCTGAGCGTGTGGAAGGTCGAGAGTTCGCCGAGCGCGTTGATGGCGTTGATGACGTCTTCATCGGCCATGCCGATCAGGTCGGTGCCGCAGATCACATGATTGTGGTGTTCGGCTAGCAAACGAGGGCCGGCCGAGGTCACCTGGTTCCGGGTGCCCAGAAGGCCGTGGCCGTAGATCACGCCGGCGCCCGGTTCGGCCGCCGTGGTGTTGTCGTGGATCATGCACCGATACACCGAGGCGAACAAGCCGTTGACTTCAGGCAAATCCGGGTCGCCGACCAGGTTCAGCCCATTGCCGGTCGAACCATCGGCGGTCAGATACAAGGGCACCTCGTAGGTGCCCTCGATGTAGGTGTAGGTGTCGCTGTCGTCGCGGTTGACCGCGTCGACGGTGAAGGTCGGAGCAGCGTCGCCGAGGATCGCGAAGGCGTCGTCGCGCATGTGGAGCAGCGGACCGGTGAGGCTCTCGGTCGAGATGACGGTGAACTCCCACGCGATCACCAACTCCTCGCGAGCCACGCCGGCCGCGGCGAGGTCGCTGAACACTCGTTCCATTGCCGGCCGGTGGGCCTCGACCTCAGCCACATCGGTCTCGAGGCGGTCCCGATAGGCCCGGAAGGTCTCGGTGGGCTCGATCGCTTCACCCGCGCCGTCGACCAGATTCCGCAGGCCGATGACGATGCGGTGACCATCGGGGTAGTTGGTGGCTGGCCGAACGAAGAGTGCCCGCCGATCCGGGTCAGTCGAATTCGCGTCGAGCTCGGCCCAATGGGGCCAGCGTTCGCCGGTGGTCGCGTCGATCACCACGCTGCCTGACGCGTCGTCGAGCGATCGGGCGATGTCGGAGATCGGCGCCAGCGACGATCCCTGCGGATCCACACCGGGGATGAGAACGAGGCCGGCACTACCGGGCGAGAACCCGTCGGCTCGGTTCTGACGCGCCGGATCGACGGGTGTGCCATCAACGTGAGCGGGCATGTGATCGAGAGGTAGGGCCACACGACGACCGGTCGCGGAGTCGGCATCGGCGATCGTGAGGGCGTCACTCGGGAACGGCAACATGCATTCGTGGCCGGTCTGCTCGCAGCCCGACTCCTGTTCGAGAACGAGCTCGATCGAACCGGCAAACCCTTCGTCCGACGCGATGTCGTCGTTCGTCGAGTCATCAGCACCGTCCGGAGTGTCGACGCTCTCGCCGCCCGGGTCGGAGCTGTCGGGCGGGGTGGTTTGGCTCTCACCGCCGTCGTCACCCGAACACGCCGCAACGAGCAGCGAAGCTGCTATGACAAGGGCGATTACGCGATGCAGACGTCTACTCATGCCGATGGAGCATCGCGCGGATCTGCCGAGGTGGCGACTCGCCGACGTCTAGAAAGGCGCGATCTGCCAGACGAGCCAGCCAACGGCGATGGCAATCGCCCAGGACGCGGCGAGTACACAGAGAAAGAGGAGTCCTTCACCTTCGGAGAGGTGATGTCGCTTCACCTCAACCGGAGATTCGGTCTGCTTCCCTTCGATCCTCAGCATGCCAACCCTCGCTTCGCACCTAGGCCCCAAGTGGAGCCCCTATTGCAAACTTGCACAGTTCAACCGACTACTCGTGGCAGGCCACCCTCCGTGGCGAAGGTGACCCGGAGGTAGAACGGCGTTCAGTCTTGGATGCTCGAGTTGGTGCAGATCAGAAAAGTTCGCCCTGGGCCACGACGGGAAGCTGCCACTCATGTTCGAGGTCGGCGAGGCTCAACAGGTCGACCCCCATGACCGCAAGGACGGGATCGAGCCCCGACGGAAGCTCACCGAACCGCACCGCTCCCTGCTCAGCCTCCACCAGCTGCGCGAGGGGGATGCCGTTGCGGTCGGCGAACTTCTCGGGCCCGGCCAGTTGGCTGACCCGGGCGGCAAGTGCCACCGAGGCCGCCACCGGATGCTCGAGCCCGGCGATGCGCGCCTGCACAGCCATCCGCTCGATCATCGCCGTTGCGTCTCTCCGCAGAAGGCGGGCTTCCTCCGCCTCCGACAGGGATGCGGCAACGGGGTTGGTGGTGGCGACCTCGGTGAGCATGTCAACACCTTGCCGAGGGGGTGTGACACTGCCCGCCGTCGAGTCGTTGCCCCAGATGTCAGACTGGCGAGATGTCCATCGGCATCATCCATCCCGGCGCCATGGGATCGTCGCTCGGCGCGGCGCTCAGCGCCGGCGGCCACACCCCGCACTGGGCCTCCGACGGCAGAAGCCAGGCCACTCGCACTCGAGCCGCGGGCGACGGCCTGGTCGACGTCGGCACACTCCGCGCCCTCACGAACACATGCGACATCATCATCTCCGTCTGTCCACCGGCAGAGGCGGTCAACGTCGCCGAATCGGTGGCGGCCCTGTCGTTCACCGGCATGTATCTCGATGCCAATGCAGTGTCGCCCGCGACCGCCCGGACCATCGCGGGTCGAGTCGAGTCCGCCGGTGCCACGTTCGTCGATGGCGGAATCATCGGCCCGCCGGCTCGTCACGCCGGCCTCACCGTGCTCTATCTCTCGGGTGAGGCTGCGCGCTGCAATGCGATCGCGTCGCGGTTCGAGGGTTCACCGCTCGCGACCCACCTCGTGGGCGCTGAGCCCGGCGCGGCGTCGGCGGTCAAGATGGCCTTCGCCGCGTGGACGAAAGGCACCAGCGCCCTCCTGCTTGCCGTGAGAGCCCTGGCCGAAGCCGAAGGCGTCACCGAAGGTCTCGACCACGCATGGTCGGTGCTCACCCCCGAACTCATCGACCGATTCCCCGCCACAGTCCGGGGGACGGCGCCAAAGGCCTGGCGTTTCGCCGGCGAAATGCGAGAGATCGCCTCGACCTTCGACCACGCTGGCTTGCCCGGCGGCTTCCACGAGGCGGCCGCCGAAATCTACGAGGCGCTCTCTGACCTCCGCGACTACCCAGACGCGACCGAGGCTGACGTGATCCAACGTCTCACCGAGCCGGGCCCCTGACCTACGCTCGGCCCGATGACCGTTGAACTCTTCCGTCACGCGTGGGGCGCAGTCGGCGACGGCTGCCCTTGGCCCGATCTCTCGACGCTGTGTCGCAGCGCCAAGCAGGAGGGCTACACCGGCGTGGAGTTCCCTCTCTTCGCCATGGGCGACGAGCGAGACGAGGTTCTGGCCACGATTGCCGAGCTCGAACTCACGCTCCTACCGATGCTGATGACGTTCGTCGGCGAGATGCACGACCCGGCCGCCCACCTCGAATCGCTCAAGGGCCAACTCGCGCAAGCAGCCGAACTCGGCCTCACCCGGGTGAACGCCCATGCGGGCGCCGACGCCTTCGACGACGACACCACGGCGCAATTCCTTCGTGACTCGATCGCAATGGCGGCCGACCACGGCATCGACCTCCTCCACGAAACCCACCGCATGCGACCGCTCTATAACCCGTGGCGCACGGCTCGGATGGTTGAAGAGGTGGAGGGGCTGCGGCTGACCGCCGACTACTCCCACTGGGTGTGTGTGGCCGGCAGGCTTCCGTTTGATTCCGCCGCGGCATTCACCACGTGTGCACCCGCGGTCGGCCACATCCATGCCCGCGTGGGGCATTCAGAGGCGCCTCAGGTTGGTGATCCCCGTGACCCAGCGGTGGCGATGGAGCTGGGGTCGCATGAACACTGGTGGGATGAGATCGTGGCGGCGGCCACTGAACGAGGCGACACGATGACCGTCACACCCGAGTTCGGCCCGCCGCCCTACATGCCGACAGTTCCACACACCGGCGAGCCGGTGGCCGACCTCGCCGAGATCGTTGCGTGGATGCGCGACCGTCTGATGGATCGCTACTCAACCGAGTGAGTCATCTGGCTCGACGGATCTCGTCGAGCCGACGAACGTTCGGCCCACAGTCGTCGCAGAACCAGGACGGACCTGGAACGAGTTGCACGAAGTCGCCCGTGGTCGCCGCCATCGAATAGCGGCTCTCCCAGCCGGCGACAAGACCATCGAGAAAGTGCGTCTCGTCGACGGTGACCGTCTCGACATCGAGAAGATCGAGCGTGTCGCTCTTGATTTCTCCGAAGTCGACATAGTCCTCGGCGACCGCATGCACGAGGGCCTTCTGGATGGTCGGCTCGATGTCGACCACGAGCAACTCCGGCTGATCCCAACTCTCGAACGCGCCGATCGTGTAGGTCCAGGGCGACTCGTCTTCCACGTGCACGGTGGTGAACCCGTGGACCCGGATCACCAGGTCGGTGTGTCGGTCGATTTCTTCCCAGCTGTATCCGTCGCAACGCATGCACATGCGCGGCCTCCCTCTTTTTGCGAGAGGCCGGTGCGGTGCCGCCGGCGAGCGGATTCGCAGTCTGGTGGCGCCCTGTGACAGTCAGCCCTGATTGGCGAGGACGAGGGCCTGTCGGGTCTCGGCCTGCTCGTCGGGGGTGCCGAACACCACGCCGTTGACCAGGGTCGAACCGGCGTCGAAGAATCCTTGCAGACGCTCGATGACCTCGGACTGTGATCCGATCAGCGCAATATCGGCGGGGCCGGCGACACCCTCGCGATCCATCATCGCTCGATACGACGGGAGGCCGCCATAGATCTCGAACTGTGTTGCCGCTCGCTCGAGCGCGGGCCCGGGGTCGGCTGTGACACAGACGGGCACAGACGAAATGATCTGCGGCTCCGGTCGTCCCGCGGCCTCGGCAGCTTCGCGGATCGTCGGTGCGACATGGTCCCGGATGGTGTTGGGGCCGGTCATCCACGTCGACGTGCCGGCGGCGCGAGTGCCACACAGCTTCAACATCGCGGGTCCCAGCGCAGCAATCACAACCGGCGTTGGCGGAGCGTTGAACGAGAGACCACCGCGAAACGTCAGCGTCTCTCCTTCGGCGCTGACCGGCTCGTTGGCGAGCAGCGGCAGCAACACATCGAGGTACTCGCGCATGTGGCGAACGGGCTTCTCGAACGACATGCCGAACATCCCCTCGATCACCAGCTGATGCGACAGCCCTATGCCGAGCGTGAACCGACCGCCGCTGATGTGGCTCAGGGTCTTGGCCTGGGCCGCCAGCATTCCGGGGTGGCGGGGATACGTCGGGATGACCGCGGTCGCAAACTTCAGATCCGGCACTTCCCTGGCGACAACACCGAGTGCCGTGATGGCATCGACGCCGAAGATCTGCGGGAGCGACATCGTCGAGAATCCGTCTGCCGCGATCTGCTTCGCCTGGCGAACCAAATCGTCGATGTCGTCTGTCTGCGTGAAGATGCCGATATCCATGCCGGGACCCTAGAGCACCGCTCGGCATCACCAGCACGGCGGCCTTGCTGCGACATCATTCCTGCATGCTGACCCGAGTGCTCGAGTGCGACCGCCGGGGCCGAGCTGTGCTCGCCGACATCGAGTCCGCACCCTCGGCTTCGACCACCTGGCGCTGGATCGATATCGAAGTCCAGCCCGAAGACACCGAAGAACTCATCGAGCTGTCGTCACGATTCTCGCTCGATCCGCTCGCGGTTCGTGACGCGATCCACGATCCCGACCTACCGAAGACTGATGACTTCGGCGAGTCGTTGCTCGTCGTGCTCCACGGACTGTCCGAGACCCATGTGGCGACGTACGAGGTCGACTGCTTCCTCACCGATCACGAGCTCATCACGATGCGCCGTCAGCACTCCCCAGCGATCGAGGCGCTCTGGCAGAACCTGCAGCAGCGACCCGAGTTGACGAGTGGTGGCGCCGACGAATTACTGGCTCGGCTGGCTGATGTGCTCACGCGACGCCTGATCGCGATCCTCGACGTCTTCGACGACCGCATCGAGGGCCTCATCGAACTCGCGCTCAGCGCCGACGGCACGCTCATCCGCGAGGTCACAACCGTTCGTAAGGATCTGGCCGCGGTGCGCAGGGCGGTCCACCCACAGCGAGAGACACTCGACTTGCTGCGCGTCTCGACCTCACCACTCATCAGCAAGGCCGGCCGACGTCGATACTCCGACGTGTTCGACGTGGCAACTCGCCTCGCATCGGGCATCGATGCGGCTCGCACGGCCCTCACCGAGACCCTCGACGCCTATCGAGGCGCTGAGGCAAAGCAGGCCACGGAGGTGAGCAAAGTCCTCACCATCTACGCCGCCATCATGTTGCCGCTCAGTCTCATCGTCGGGTTCTTCGGCATGAACTTCGAGAACCTCCCGGGCACAGCCAACGACGGTGGTTGGGTCGTGGTCACTCTTGCCATGGGTGTGCTCACCACGGTCTCGCTCGGCATGTTCGTGGCGCTCGGATGGATCAAACGGCCGTCCGGGCGCAAGGCGAGCGCCGTGCTCGGACGGGGGCTGATCGAGGGCGCTCGGGCCCCGATCGAGCTGGTGAGCGCCGCGCTCGAGATCTCGGTGACGCCACTGCGTTCAGCCGCGACTCGGCGCCGCGACCCGGACAAGCCGGCATCGCGACACCCTCCGACCTGACCAACGCTCAGTCGCGGTCGTGGCCATTGCCGTTGCCGTTGCCGTTGGAGTGGCCATTCCCCTTGCCCTTCGCATGACCGTTGCCGTTGCCGTTGCCCTCGGCGGCATCGTCGTCATCGCCGTCATCGTCAGTGCCCGTGGACTCTTCGCCGTCGTCGTCCGCATCGTCGTCGTCGGACTTACCGCAGTCTGTGCCTGCCGCTTCGCTCACGCGATCACCATGGGTTCCGTCGACTTCTGTGATCTTGTCCCGAGCGACCAATGAGACGTAGTGCCCGTGGTTCAACGCTCCCTCGCACGCAAGCTCGAGTTCCTCGGTGTCGAGACCGTCCGAGGGATCGACGCCCTCGATCTCCCGATCTGACTTGTCGACGTCGTCGGCGTCGGCGTCATCGCCAACTGTTTCGCCCTCATCGTGCTCATCTTCACCGCCGGCGACAGCCGAGTCGTCTTCCGGCGACCCTTCGTCGTCCTCGGCTGCAGTGTCGAACGTCTCGGCAAATTCGGGGTCAGGGCTGTCGAGCAGCGTGACCGTGCCGGTCGCGGCCGCAGCGACGCTGGCCAGGCCGAGGACCGCTGCGGTAGCGGCCACCGCTGTCCGACGGGCGATTCGACCGGTGACTCTGTGTGACGCGAGGGTCAACTGAGGCGCCGGGCTACTCGCAGCTCCCGGCGCATGCAGACCGGCCAACATCTCGCCTATGGCGCCATGCTCGCTTGTCACGGTCCCGTTGGCCGCAGCCTCGATGATCGCGTCGGACTCTCCAGAGGAGAATTCGGTCATGCCCATTGATCGCTCGGGCGACCCCAGGCGTTACACCACCGAGAGAATTTCTTGCCGATCAGATTCTTCGATCCCCGGCAGATCGTGTTGCTCTATGAGCGCCCTGAGCGCGTTCAAGCCTCGGTGGCTCAGCACTCTCACGTTCTCCGGCGTGATCCCGAGGAGGTCGGCAACCTCATCGACACTCAAGCCGCCGAGCACACGCAATCCGACGACATCAGCCTGACGCGATGAAATCTGGCGAAGAAGTGCCACTGCCCAATCCGGCCCGTCATCAACGAGATGGGCATCCAATCGGGGCTCGTGCGGCACTTCGGCCACCGCAAGCGGACGCCGACTGGACCTGCGCACCTCGTCGACGAGACGTCGCCGAGCGATCGTGAACAGCCATCGCCGAAACTGCTCGCCGTCGCCCGAGAACCGATCGAGTGAACCGGCGACGGACTCCCAAGTGGCCGACCCGACATCGGCCGCGAATCCCGGCGAGACCGTTTCGAGGTAGCGGCGTAGCCCTGGTTCGTAGGTCCGGTGGATCGCAGCGAACGCGTCCTGGTCGCCGTTTTTCGCGTCGTCGATCAGCGATGACGGCACCCCAGCTATGTGGGTGCGTCGGCGCCGCTGCTGTCTACTCATCTCGCTCACTCGGCTTGCCCTTGCCATTGTCACTGCTGTTGCCTTTGCCGTTGCCGTTGCCGTTGCCGTTGTTCCCGAGCGGCTCCATCGTCGTGGTGGTAGGTACGACGGTCGTCGTGGGCGGGGTCGGCGTGGAACTTGTGGGAGATGTTGTCGACGGCGCAGCCGTCGTGGTCGACGCTGGAGCGCTGCTCGGAGTGGACGGATTGGTCCCCGCGGGATCCGATGTCGGCCCGCCGGGGCTCGGACTGGAGCCCGCGTCATCTCCAGTCGGGTCGTCCGCCACACCGAGAACGGAGCTCACCGGCTCGCCTGGAAGGTCAGATGTCGATCCCCCGTCTTCGCCAGCCGGGAAGTCTGCGGTATCGCTCACGACCCGCTCGGCCGCTCCATTGCCCCCGGCGTCCGGCTCAGTGTCGACAGCAGGTCCCGTGCCGGAGAACGCGACGACTCCGATGACGGCGGCAAGGGTCGAGGCCGCCAGGACGATGATGCCCGGCTTCACCACCGCCGCAGCACCCGCGAACCTTCCAGGCGACGACGCGCCGACCGCCGCAGCGACCGCCGACGTGCTGATCGCAGTGCCTGCCGGCACCGGCGTCGTCGCTCTGACCCGAGTGAGAAGTGCCCCGACCTGCTCATATCCCGAGATCGTCGCTCCCGACGATGCCGCGTCGAGGATCGCTGCAGATGTCTCGAATGGATCGGTCATGCCGCTGTCCCTTCGCGCATCAACCGAGCGAGACCCTCGTGGCCGGCGAGACGGACTCGCTCCACGGGGCGGCCGATGACAAATGCTGTCTCGAACTCGTCCAGTCCGGCTACAACCCGGAGGGCAACCACGTCCATCTCGAGCGGTGCCAATGCCCGCATCGCCTGGATCGCAGGGTCGTCGGTGTCATCGGGGTCTGGGCAGACCACCATGCCGTCGCGAGCGGACCGCAAGAGCCAAATCAGCGGGGCGACACCCTCGGGCTGCAGCGCCAAGGTCCGCGCGGCCCGAGCCCAAACCTCGTCCATGTCCTCGAGCGCCTCCGGGTTGACGACCTCGAGATAGCGCTCGAGCACCGGGTGGAATCGCTCGTAAAGATCTGCCCATGCGAGGGCGTCGCCTTGGCGCGCACCCGCTACGGACGGATCCACGACGGCCAGGCTCAACGACATGTAGGCCTATCGACCCACAACGCCAACAGGTTGACCGATTTCTTTTTGCGTCTGCCGATCGGCGGATTGGAAGCTCTCCGTTGCGGCTCAGACTCGCCCGGCGGCCTCCGCTGCAGCTTCGGCCCGGGCGATCTGCGTGTCGACGATGTCGAGGCCCGCCGACCAGAACGCGGGATCAGCGAGATCACAGCCGACGATCGCGCCGAGTTCCTCCGGCCATTGCGAGCCGCCGGCACCGAGCAGCTCGAGATAGCTCGGCACGAATGCTGCACCCTGGGCCTCGTACTGGGCGTAGACGGACAGGGCCAGGAGCTGCCCATAGGCGTAGGCGTAGACGTAGCCAGGCGTGCCGATGAAGTGCGGGATGTAGGACCACCAGGTGCGGTACCCCTCCGTCACCTCGACCGTGTCGCCGAACAGATCGGTCTGGGTGCGAGACCAGTGGTCGGCGAAGTCATCGGTCGACAGCTCGCCGATCTCTCGACGATGGGTGTGCACCGCATCTTCGAAGCGGTTCATGGCGACCTGACGGAACACCGTCGCGATGTTGCCTTCAACCTGCTGAGCGAGTAGCGCGAATCGGTCAGCGGGATCATCGGTCTGATCCAACAGCCGCTCGAACGTGACCGTCTCGCCGAAGACCGAGGCCGTTTCGGCCAGCGTCAACGGTGTCGACTGGTGGAAGATCCCCTGGGGACGCGAGAGGTAGCCGTGGAGCGCATGTCCCAGCTCGTGCGCAAGTGTGAGCACGTCGCCTGGCGTTGCCGTGTAGTTGAGGAAGACATACGGGTGATGGTTGGGCACCGTGTAGGCGCAAAAAGCGCCGCCCCGCTTGTTGTCACGGACCGGGGCATCGATCCAACCCTCGTCGTAGAACCGGTCGACGATGTCGGCCAGCTCCGGGCTGAAACTCGCGTAGGCGTCGCGCACGGTTGCCTTGGCATCGTTCCACGGCACATGGACGTTGGTTTCGGCCACCGACGAGCCACGGTCGTAATCGGCAAGCCGGTCCACACCGAGCACCTTCGCCTTCAGCGCATACCAACGCTGCGGGAGGTCGTAGCGGCCGACCACGGCCTCGACGAGTGCGTCGACCGATGCATCGGTGGCCTCGTTGCCCTGATTCCAGGCGGTGATCCACGTCGGGTAGTTGCGGAGACGATCTTCGGTGCTCTTCTCGGCCAGCAGCGTGTTGAACACGAATGCCCGATTGCGCAGCCCTGGCTCGAGCCCTGCGGTCACGGCGTCGGCGGCGGTCTTGCGAACCGCGCGGTCGGGGTGCATCAGGCGCGACAGACCGGCATCGAGCGGCATCTCGTCGCCGTCGATCTCGACTCGGATCGCCGAGGTCAATTCGGTGAAGAGCCGGACCCACGCGGAACGCCCGGTGGGTGCCTTGTTGGCAAGCAGCTTCTCCTCGGCCTCGCTGAGAACGTGGGGGAGCCGCAGCCGTGCGGTCTCGAGGTGGTGACGGTGAGACGCCAGCTCGGCAGTGTGGACCAGTTCCGTGGCACGGGCCTCGTCGATGGCCAGCCATTCGAGTTCGAACCAGACCAATTCAGCGCTGAGCTGGGCGGTGCGTTCCTGAATCTGTGCCATGAGGGCGCCGTTGGCCGGGTCGGCGACGTCGGTGGCGAACCGCAGAGACGCATAGTTGGCTGCCCGGTGCGCTGCTTCGAGCAGATCAGCCTGGGTTTCGAGCCAAGCGGCGATTTCGGCAGCACTTGCGTCGGCCAGCTTGCCCTTCGCTGCGGCGGTGAGTGCGGCGGCCATCTCGTCCGCCCGGTCGAGCAGCGCCAGTGCGCCCTCGGTTCCCTTGCCATCGACGAGGGTTTCGATGTCCCAGGCGACGTCTTCTGCGCCGGTCGCCGGGTCGTTGGTCTCGGTAGCGGTCATCCGGCGGAGTGTAGAGCCGCCAGTCGACTCACTCGACGCCCACACGGTTGCGATCGGCGAGAAAGAGCAGGAAGACCAGCGGCGGCACAACCAGGACCGAGGCGAGTCCGAATGCGATGACCAGGCCCCACAAGGTCGCCGACTCGGTGACCTTGTCGTCGATTCTCATCTCGTCGACGAGCACCCACGGATACTGGGCCACACCCCATCCGACCACGATGCTGCCCACGGCGACGACCGCCGCGGCCCGCGCGGCTCGGAGACGACTCGAACGCAACAGAGCGAGCGTGGCGATGCCGCCCGCGGCCGAGACCGCTACGAGAGGCGCACCACGAGACGTCAGGCGATCAAACAGTGTCTCGGCATCGGCCGCGAGCGGAATGATCCCGACCAGGGCGACCACACCGGTGACAACGCCGACGATCATGGCGCGGCGTCGCAGCCAGTCGGCCAGTTCGGGGGCGTCGAGTCCGGCCGCATCAGCCGCGAGAAACACACCCGCCAGGAACGTGCAGGTCAGCACCGACAGGATCCCACCGAGAATCGACGTGGGATTCAGCCACGACGTCCAGAGATCTCCGGTGCCCTCCGCTGGCACGCGCCCGCTCGCGACCCCACCGGCGATGGCGCCGAGGAAGAACGGGGTGATGAGCGACGACGATGCAAAGACCGCTCCGGCAACACGGGCCCAGCCGAGCGAGGGGGAGAACTTGCGAAACGCGAACCCTGCGCCGCGCAACACGATGCCGAGTCCGGCCAACCAGAAGGGAATCGCGAGCGTGCGCATGAGCTGCGCGAACGCGTCGGGGAAACCAGTCCACAAGAACACGAGCACAAAGATCAACCACACGTGGTTGGCCTCCCAGACGGGCCCGATCGCGTGGTCGATGATTCGACGCAGCCGGCCGCCCTTCTCGGCGCTGCCCGCCACCAAGTCCCACACACCGCTGCCGAAGTCGGCGCCGCCGAACACGGCGTAGAGCACGATGCCGAGAAACATCAACGCGGCCACGACATCGACGAGGTTCACGATGCGTCCTCGCCGACACCACGACTGTCGGCGGGCCCATAGGGCGTGGCGAGATCCTTCTCCCCTGCCGCCCAGCGTCGCGACATCGAGAAGATCGTGGCAAGCGTGCCAAACGTCATCGCCGCGTAGACGACGGCGAGCACCGTCAGCGTCACCCAGATGTATCCGGCATCGGTCACCGCGTCCTCGGTCCGCAGCACGTTGTGAACGATCCACGGCTGACGGCCGACCTCGGTGGTGATCCACCCGGTCTCCAGCGCAACCATCGCGGCCGGGCCGGCCACCACGAGCGCCCGGAGGAAACGACGACTCTCGAACACGCGGGCCCAACGCTGCATCGGGACGACGCCTCGCGCTCGTCGGTATCGCCACGCTCCCCAGGCGACCAAGCCGACGAGTGCCGAGCCGATCCCGATCATGAGTGTGTAGGCAAGATGCACGATGCCGACGGGTGGACGCTCGTCTTCGGGCACTGCATCGAGGCCGACGACCTCGGCGTCGAAGTCGTTCTGCGCAAGGAAGCTGAGCAGTCCTGGGATCGGGATCTCGATCGCTCCTCGCAGCTCACCGTCGATCACGATGCCGCCCAGCTTCAGGGGAGCTCGTGTCTCGGTCTCCTCCAACACCTCGATCGCGGCGAGCTTGATCGGCTGGTCATCGGCGATGCGCTGCCCGGCGAAATGACCGACCACAGGTTGAATCGGTGTCGCAATCGCCGCGAATACGAGCGGCACAACACAACCGAGACGGTGGAGCCGGTCCGTGTGACCCTGCAGCATGCGAAAGGCATAGACGGCGCTCAGCGAGAAGCCCACGACCATGACAGCAGCCAGATACATGTGGGTGGCCTGGAGCCAGACGTGGTCGTTGAAGATGGCCGCGACCGGATCGATGTCGACGACCTCTCCGGTCTCGTCGATCCGAAACCCGGTAGGGGCGTTCATCCATGCGTTGACCGACACCACCATGAAGGAACCGATGATCCCCGCGGCCATGATCGGCAGCAACATCAGTGAGTGCATCCGGCCGGGTAGGCGACCCCAGCCATAGACGTAGATGCCGAGGAAGATCGCCTCTGCGAAGAACGAAATGCCCTCGAGTGCGAAGGCGAGCCCGACGACATCGCCGAACTGCTCCATCAAGCCCGGCCACAGCAGGCCGAGCTCGAACGACAAGATCGTGCCGCTCACCGCGCCGACGGCAAAGAGCACCGCACCGACCTTGGACAACCGCTTCGCGATCTCGAGCGCGTCGACGTCGCCACGCAGACCGCGCCGGTGCAACACGAAGATGATCGCCGGCAGGGCCATGCCGAAACAGGCGATGATGATGTGCCACCCCAACGACAGCGCCATCTGATTGCGGGCCGGGGTGAGCGCATCGGATGCGAAGA
>CALKOE010000255.1 GCA_938091985.1 uncultured Acidimicrobiales bacterium
GATGTGCAGCGCCGACACCGATCAGAACGGGCAGGTTTGGATCCAGGCTCATACGAGCCGGAACCTACCCGGCACGACATCCAGGCCGCGAACTCGCCGACGAACAAGAACGCGTTCTAGTGTCGCGGCACGACCTCAGGAGGCCCCCGAATGACCATCTTGCTCGATGCCGCACGTGACCTTCGTTCCGCTCTGGACAAGGAGGGGGCAAAGGCCGAAGCCGCCGGTTCGCCGATGACCGACGAGGCCGTCCGCCTCTGCAAGGAAGCCGACCTCTACGGCGCACTCGTCGCCAAGGATGTCGGCGGATCCGAGCTCAACGCAGCCGACAGCCTCGATGTCTTCACCGAGCTGGCCCGAGCCGACGGCTCGATCGGCTGGGTCGTGATGGCCGGCAGTACCGCCACCGCGTACTTCAGCTCGTACTGTCCCGACTCGTTCACCGACCAGATGTTCGCCGACGGCGTGCCACTCGTGGCCGGCCAGTTCGCCCCCAACGGCACGGCGGTGCCCCAAGGCGACAGCTTCCACATCACCGGCAACTACTCGTTCGGCTCCGGCCTCGAGCACGCTGACTGGGCCGGAAGCGGCTCGTTCACGCAGCCCGAAGAGGGCAACCCCGACTACATCTTCGCCGTCGTCCCGAAGGCCGAGGCGGAGGTCATCGGCAACTGGGATGTCATGGGCCTGCGTTCGACCGCAAGCTACGACTACAAGATCGACAGCGACGTCCCCGCGGATCGGACGTTCTCGATGTTCGGCTTCACCCGCCACCGCGGCGGCAAGCAGTTCGATCTCGGCATCCTCCACCTGACGGAGATCGGCCATGCCGGCTGGGCACTCGGTGTCATGCGTCGCGCCATCGACGAAGCCGCCGTGATCGCCAAGACCAAGCAGCGCATGACCGGCAAGACCGGCCTGGCCGACGACCCCCGGTTCCAATACGACCTCGCCGGGGCGGAAAGTCTCTACCGCTCAGGCGACCTGTGGATCCGCACCGCCTTCACCAAGGCCGAGAACTCCGCCCTCAACGACAACCCCGACCAGGGACTCGTCGGCGAAGCGCTGCAGGCGACCACCTGGTTCACCCAGCAGGCCACGGAGTCGATCCAGAAGCTCTACCGCCACATCGGAACCACGGCCTTGCGCGACGGGGCCTTCCAGCGTGCATTCCGCGACATTCACGCGGGAAGCCAGCACGCGATGGTCAGCCCGGCCCACACATTCGCGTTTGCCGAGAGCATCCTCGAGGCTGCCCCGGAGTCCGCAGTCGACTGGTAGTCACTCAGACAGTGCTGCTCAGACAGTGCTACTCAGACAGTGACAGTGGTGAGGTCGTCTCCCATGACGATCTCACCGTCGAAGTGCTCCGCCGCGATCGCGATCCACTCGTCGTATTGCTCGGGCTGTGGCGCCGGCACGTAGTGGGTCATCAGCAGCGTTGTGACGCCGTTGTTCGCTGCCGTCTGTGCGGCCTGCTCGACGCTCGAGTGGTAGTCGAGAATGTCCTGCAGGCGCTGGACAGGCACGAGCTTGACGAGGTCATCACGGATCACGGTTTGCACGTAGACATCGGCATCGGTCGTGAGTTCGTCGAGTCCGGCACACGGAATGGTGTCGCCCGCAAGAGCCACCACCTTTCCTT
This sequence comes from uncultured Acidimicrobiales bacterium, assembly GCA_938091985.1. GTDB lineage: Bacteria > Actinomycetota > Acidimicrobiia > Acidimicrobiales > Aldehydirespiratoraceae > JAJRXC01. The sequence goes on from CALKOE010000255.1 coordinate 1,646, forward strand.
CGCGCTCGACCCGGAAACCGATCGTCGGCTCAACCGGAGCATGCATGGTCTGGTGCATCGAGACACTCATCGTGCCCAGCGTGAACGTATCGCCGGGTGAGACTTCAGTGACCTCGACGATCGGTTCCCAGGTGAGATCGTCGTGGTGGCCGATGCGGTATCCGACGTCGGGTTCGAGCGCCTTCATCATGTAGTCGACGTAGCGCTGGAGGCCGGGCGGACCCCACACCTTCAGCGGAGTCGGTTGTTGGGACATGATCCAGTGAGTGGTCACGATGTCGCTGAAGTCGGTGAGGTGGTCGCTGTGCAGATGGGTGATCAACACGCCCTGGAGCAGACCAGGAAGCGAACCCGCTGCGGCCATGCGCATCACGCAACCGCGCCCCGTGTCGACCAGCACCTGTTCGAGGCCGCCTTCGCCGGCCTTCAGCAGTGTTGCCGGGCCGGCTCGGTTGGGATCGGGCATCGGCGAACCGGTGCCGAGGAGGACGACGTCCATCGTATGAGCTCCTAGCTCTGGGTTTCGGGACTGAGCAGCGCGAACACGGTGGATCGCATTACTGCAGTCGACTGATCGCGACTCAGCTGGCGGACCTGTCGGAGGTACTCGATCGAGTCGAGCGAGAGGCTGAGCGCCAGTGCCTCTTCCGCTGCGCGCCGGGGGCCGCTCTCGAGCCGCGCCAACTCAGGCGCAAAGTGTTGTGAGATCTGGTCGACCGCGCGAGCTGCGATATCGCGCCGGTGCGCAGCAATGATCGGCTCCACCGGTGCGAGCATTTGCCCCACTCGCGAAGGGTTCTGCGCCACGTCGTAGATCGCCTGACGGTTCTCGATGATCGCGTCGACCCGGTCCCCGAACGGCCCTTCGCCGATCGCCGAGATCAGTAGATGATCGAGCATCGAGCGAAGTTGCCGCTCGATCGCCACCCGATAGAGCTCGTCGAGATCCTCGAAGTAGCGAAAGACGCTCCGGTGAGAGACTCCACTGCGCTCCGCGACCTCAGCCACGGCTGGTTGGAGGTTTCCGTCCCGGTAGATCTCCAGGAGCGCGTCGACAACCCGGTCGCGATTCTGGTCGCGCCGAGCTCGACGCCCGTCGATCGTGGGCAGCATTTCGGCGTTCATCGCAGTCGAATCATCGGTGTCCGGGCGCCATGTAGAACCAGAACGGGAATGGCACGCCCTCGTCGGCCAGCGCCTTACGGGCGGCGAGCACCACCTTGCCGGCCTCTGTCTCTTCGAAGAACCAGTTCTCGATGGCACGACCGCTGCCCAGCGGTCCGTTGGCCAACTCGACGGCAGCCTCTTCGTAGTAGGTCCGCACGTCGTGGCAGACCGCCACCGTGTTCTTGCCGGGGAGGTCGGCCTCCTTGAGCGGGGTGCCGGCAGCCACGCGTTCGAGAGCCTCGATCGCTGCGGGAACGGTGTCGGCATCGATCGCTCGCCCGACGGAGCTCACACCCCGTCGCTCGACAATGCGGTCGTAGGCCTTGCGGATGCCGCGGGCTTCGGAAACGGCTGGAGACGCATCGCCATCGAAGGCGGGAGGCATCTGGCACGACACCGCGTCGGAGGCCTCTTCGATGACCACGGGGTGGCTCTCGATCACCGGACCCGACGTCGCATCAAGCAGAGCGAACGCGCGACCGATCACGTCGTGTTGGAACTCCGGATCGCTGGGTCGGCCGAGCGGCCGGCCGAGCGGGAATTCTCCGTGAAGGGTGCGCGGCGCGCCGACGAGCTCGGCAACGGGTCGCATCGACGCGAGGGCCACAGTGGCGATCCCGGCAGCTTCGATGATGTGAGCGAGCACACACACGGTGCGCGTACAAAGAGGTCAAACGGGCGTGAGCAGCACCACATCGACGCCGTCGGCCTTGAGCTCGGCCGCAGCCGCCGGGCCGGAGTCGTGGATGATCGTGGCGAGGTCGTCGGGCTGGTTGCCGGCAAAGGAGTAGTGCCGGTCGGCGACCGAGCCGATCACGCGCTGTGTGGCGAGCTCCTCGAGCCGGTCGATCGGAAAGACGACGTTGAGATCCTCGGTGAACCCAGCGCGATCGAAGTTCGGGCTCCAATGGCCGAGTACCAGGTCGCGCGCCTCGCGAGGAATCGATCGATAGCTCGTGTCGTTCTGGGCAAACGCGGTGTCGCTCGCACGATGGAGCGCGGCCGACGTGACAATCGCGACCTTTGCCTGGGCGAGCGGCACGGGGGTGACGAACGCAGGATTCGGGAACTCAGGCGCGGGCAGGCTCCCTGCATGAGAACGCATCGGGGCATCACCAGACATCAGGCCTCCTAGAAGAGATCGCCTGACCCTACATATGGCAGTCCTGCTGCCACAAGTTGTTTGGCCTCGGTCCGCTACTTCTGGGCCGAACCACGAGCCTGAATGGCTTCGCGGCTTGCGGCAAGACGCTCCGTGTCGAATCCGCCCGATTCCGACCAGCGCCGGTTGACTTCCTTCTCCACGAGCATCGCATCGCCAGCGGTCACGGCGTGGGTTGCCCAATAGAGCCGCTTCATCGCAGCTGAGGCCGCCGCTGGCACCGTCGCCATGTCGCGGCCGAGCGCACACGCGCGCGCGATCAGATCGCCATGCGGCACGACCTCGTTCACCAGTCCCCATTGCAGCGCTTGGTCGGCGTGGACATAGTTGCCGGTGAAGCTCATCTGACGCGCCCGGCGAACACCGATCGCTCGAGGCAACTCCACCGAGAGGCCCCAGCCCGGCAGAATGCCAACACGAGCGTGGGTGTCGGCGAACGACCCTCGATCCGAGGCGATCAGCAAGTCGCAGGCCAGCGCGATCTCGAGTCCGCCGGTGACCGCAGGTCCGTTGATCGCACCGATCACCGGCGTCGCCATGTCGGGTGGGAATGGGTGACCGTCGCCGACCCCTGAGGAGATGCTGGCGCCAGAAGCGAGCTCCTTGAGATCGAGGCCGGCGCAGAAAGCGGGATCGGCGCCGGTGAGGACGATCGCCCGCACATCGTCACGTTCGTCCAGCGACGCAAGCGAGGCACGAAGTCCGCCGAGAAGCAACGAATTCAGAGCGTTACGACTGTCAGGCCGGTTCATCACGACCAGCGCAACCTCGTCTTCGACCTCGATGTGCAGCACGTCGTCCATAGACGAGCGAGGCTACGACCCAGGCGGGCGGAGGTCGAGACCGAGCGCGGTCAGTTCACTTCGACACTGAGCCGGCGAGACGAAGTGGACGGTCTCGAAACCCAACGCCGCGGCCGCAACGACGTTGGCCTCGCTGTCGTCGATGAAGACCGCCGACTCCGGCTGCGTGCCATGACGGTCACACAGGAGGCGAAATATGGCCGGATCCGGCTTCACCACACCCTCGCGACCGCTGATCACGAGCGCATCGAAATGACGGAGAAACGGAAGGTGGGGCTCGGACTGAGCGAAGGTCTCGCGACCCCAGTTGCTCAGCGCGAACAGCGCCAACGGCTGAGCCCGCAACTCCTCGAGAATGGCGACGGAGTCGTGAAGGATGTCGCCGAGTGTCTCGGGCCATCGATCACGAAACGCCTCGATCAACTTCCGATCGTCGGGATGGCGATCGGCGAGCGCCGCCGTCACGTCGTGCAAGGAGACCCCGCGGTCCAGGTCGGCGTTGATCTCGAGAGTGAGGACCTCGTCGAGAAATCGGTCGAGTTCGGCCTCGTCATCGATCAACTTCTCGTAGAGGAGTCGCCGGTCCCATTTGACGAGAACATTTCCGAGATCAAAGACGACAGTGTCGATCGGCACGCGGGAACCATAGGGCGTACCATCAGCAGTTCTTCGCCAGCGTTGCTACAGACCGGAGTCTCCCTTGAAGAACAACATCGGCCTCTTCATCACGAAGCGGGCCCAACTCACACCCAACATCGACGCAGTGGTCGACGTGGCCTCAGGCCGTCGTCAGAACTATGTGGAGCTCAATCAGCGCTGCAACCGGGTCGCCAACTCGTTGGCCGATGCCGGTCTCGAGCTCGGCGACCGGGTGGCGACGCTGCTCATGAACGGTCCGGAGTTCGTGGAGACCTTCTTCGGTACCGCCAAGGCCGGCGGCGTCATCGTTGCGCTCAACTGGCGCCTGGTCGCCGATGAGCTGTCGTTCATCCTCACCGATTCGGGCTCGACCACGCTCGTCTTCGGTACCGCCTTCAACGATGTGGTCACCGAGCTCCAGTCGCGAGGCACCGACGGCACCCAGGTGACCAACTGGATCCACGTGGGCGACGCCGCCGACCGCCCATCGTTCGCGGTCGGCTACGAAGACATGCTCGCCGGCGTGGGCGACACCGAGCCTGAGATCGTGGCGTGCGACGACGACCTGCTCTTCATCATGTACACCTCGGGCACCACCGGGCTGCCCAAGGGCGTGATGCATTCCCACCTCACGGCGCTGTGGTCGGTCATCACCGGCAACACCACGGCCGACGTGCGCTACGCCGACCGCTACCTGATCTGTCTGCCGCTCTTCCACGTCGGCGCCCTCAACCCGCTGCTCAGCACCTTCCAGAAGGGTGGCAGCGCGATCATCATGGCCGAGTTCGACCCGGTGAAGATCTGGGAGGTGTTCGCCGAGGAGCGCATCACAGTCACCCTCGCGGTGCCGGCGATGCTCAACTTCATGCTGCTCACCTACGACAAGGAAAACCACGACATTTCCTCACTGCGGTGGGTCATGTCGGGCGCCGCGCCCGTCCCGGTCTCGCTCATCGAGACCTACGCGGCGATGGGTATCGAGATCCATCAGGTCTACGGACTCACCGAGACCTGCGGACCGGGCTGCCTCATCTCGCCCGACGACGCACTCGTGCGGGCCGGTTCGACCGGCAAGGCGTTCTTCCACACCGAGGTTCGAGTGGTCGACGAGCAGGGCAACGACTGCGGCTCCGAGGAGTCAGGCGAAGTCCTGATCCGCGGCCCCCACATCATGCTCGGCTACTGGAACCGTCCCGAGGCGACCGCCGAGGCGATCGATGCCGACGGATGGTTGAAGACCGGCGACATCGCACTGCTGGATGCCGACGGATTCGTCTACATCCAGGATCGCCTGAAGGACATGATCATCTCGGGTGGCGAAAACGTCTACCCCGCCGAGATCGAGAACGTGATCATGTCGATGGACGGAGTCACCGAGGCCGCCGTGATCGGTGTGCCCAGCGACAAGTGGGGCGAGTCGCCGCTCGCGATCGTGGTGAAGTCAGACGACGACATCACTGCGCAACAGATCCTCGAGTACTGCGACGGCAAGCTCGCCCGCTTCAAGTTGCCGCGCCTCGTGGAGTTCACCGACGTCATCCCCCGCAACCCGACCGGCAAGGTGCTCAAGCGCGTGCTTCGCGATGAGTACAAGGAGACCACGACCCAGTGAGCGAGCACACAGGCCGATTGGCCGGCCAGGTCGCAGTGATCACCGGCGGAGGCGGCGGCATCGGCGAGGCCTATTGCCGTCGGTTCGTCGCCGAGGGCGCCAAGGTCGCGGTGATCGACATCGGACGAGAACAGGGCACCGAGGTAGCCGAGTCACTCGGCGACGACGCGGTGTTCGTTCACTGCGACATCTCCGACGAAGCATCCGTCGATGCGTGCCGCGATGCCGTGCTCGAAAGCTTCGGAACCGTCGACGTGCTGGTGAACAACGCAGCGATCTATGGCGAGCTCGACCTGAGCGACAACAGCGTCGACTACCTCCGCAAGGTCTACGACGTGAACGTCATCGGTCAATGGATGATGTGCCGTGCCTTCGCCCCGACGATGGTCCGCAAGGGCCGCGGCCGGATCATCAACATCGGCTCCATCGCCGGCTATCTCCCCCTCGGAGCGCTGGGCCCCCCGGGCGATCCTGAGGCATGGTCGCTGGGCTCCTACTCATACCAGCAGACCAAGTTCGCAGTGTTGGGTCTTACCCGACAGCTGGCCGGCGAGCTCGGGAAGTACGGCGTGACCGCGAACACGATCGCGCCTGGGCTTGTGATGACCCCCGCGACCGACAAGCAGGTGCCCGGCGGATTCGATCAGGTCTTTGCCGACATGTCGGCCACCAAGCGCAACAGCCAAGCCGAAGACATGTGCGGACCCGTGGTGTTTCTCGCCAGCGACGAGAGCGCGATGGTCAACGGCCAGGTGGTCTGCGTCGACGGCGGCAACATCATGCCCACCTAGTGACATGACGAAAACGCTGGTAATCGGCGGGACCGGGCCGACCGGTCCCCCAATCGTCGCCGGACTCGAAGCGCGCGGTCACGACGTCACCATCTGCCACACCGGCGGCCACGAGATCGACGAGGTCATGCATCTGCCCCACATCCACTGTGATGTGCGGGATCACGACGCATTCACCGAGGCCATCGGTGGCCAGGAGTGGGACGTCGCCGTCGTCACCTACGGACGCCTCCGCACCATCGCGGAGGTGCTCTCCGGCCGGGTCGGACACTTCGTGTCGGTCGGCGGCGGGCCGGCGCTTCGCGGCTACTTCGACCCCTGGGCCCACGAACCACCGGGTATGCCGCTCCCCACCCCGGAAACGGCGCCCACCTCGACCGAGGACGAGGACGGCAAGTCGTATCGCATTGCGCGCACGGAGCAATACGTCTTCGAGCACCACCCCACGGCTACTCATTTCCGCTACCCGTATGTCTACGGGCCGCGCCAGCTCGCCCCTCGGGAGTGGCTCATCGTCAAGCGCATCCTCGACGGTCGACCCCACATCGTGCTGGCCGACGGCGGCCAGTCAGCCCACAGCTTCGGCTACGTCGAGAACCTCGCACATGCGATCCATCTCGCCGTGGATCAGCACGAGGCTGCGGCCGGGCGGATCTTCCACGCCGCCGACGAAGAGCTGCTCACCGTGCGCCAGGTGGTGGAGATCTGCGCCGCTGCGCTCGACCACGATTGGGAGATCATCTCGATGCCGGCCGAGCTCGCCATACCGGCGCGACCGCTGATGATGCAGCCTTCGACGCACCACCGCGCGTTCGACATCAGCTCACTTCGCCATGTGCTCGGGTACCGCGATGTGGTTCCCGCTCGCGAGGCCGTCGCCCGCACCGCGCGGTGGCTGGCCGACAACCCGCATCCACCCGGCGACATCGTCGAGCGAATCATGGAAGACCCGTTCGACTACGAGAACGAAGACCGCCTCATTGCGTGGTGGAAGTCGGCAACTGCCTCACCACCCGACCTCGGGTGGGCGACGCCCCCTGGCTACGGGCTCTCGTACTCAGGCCCAGGCACCAGCTACGAACGCCCTGATACTCGGATCTGAGTCACTCGACCCGACTCGAGAGAAAGGCGCCGAGCAGAATCACGCCGGTGCCGACGATCGCGGCGATCGTGACTGTCTCGTCTCGAAAGACCACGCCGAGAACGATCGAGATCACCGGGATGACATAGGTGACGAGCGAGGCGCGCACCGCCCCGACGCGTCCGGTGAGGCTCGCAGCGAAGACGAAGGCAACACCCGTGCCCCCGGCCCCCACGATGAAGCAGGCGATCAGGGAGTCCCAGGCAAAGGTGGAGTCAGGGATGCCGACAATGCCATAGGGCAGGGTGAGCACGGTCGCCACCGCGAGGGCACGCACGATCACCGGCAACGAACCGTGGCGTTGCTGCAGCGGTCCCGCGATGTTCACCGCGACGCCGTATGAGGCGACAGCGAGAACCACCAGTCCGACGCCGACGGCATTCGTGCCGGCGGTAGAGGCCTCAGGTACGCCGATCAGAAGAATCCCCACGAGGCCGACCGCCACGCCGAAGAGACGCCTCGGCCCAGTGGGCGTGTGGAAGATCAACCACGAGATCAGCACCGTCAGGAGCGGCATCGCCGCGTTGAGCATCCCGGCTACCGACGAGTCGATCCACTGTTGCGCAATCGGAAACAAGGTGAGTGGAAGCGCCATCCACGTGATGCCGAGCAGAGCGATCTTCGGCAGATCTTCGCGGGGCACGCTCCTTCGCGCACCAGGGAGGAGCACCAAGGCCAGGGCGCCGAATCCAACCCGCAGCAAGGTGACCACACCCGGCTCGAACGCATCGAGCCCGATGGCCATGAAGAGGAACGAGCCGCCCCAGATCGAGGCGGCCCCAAGGACGAAACCCCAATCGAGCGGCGCGAACGGGGTGTCCTCCGGTCGAAGGTCTGTGGCGGTCACTGCCGCACGCTATCGGTGACCGACGAGAGCCGAACGGCGATTCAGCGCGGGCGCACCATGTCGATCATCTCGTCGCGCACGAACCGCAGCTTCTCCACGAGCGGGCCATCAGTCCCGGGCGGAATCTCCGGCGCCGACCGGCCGGCATCGAGTTCCTTCAACATCTCGGCGGTGAACTCGGCCACAGCGGCGCGGTCGTGGACGACCAGATCGCCGTTCACCCAGAGAGGCTTGCCGCGAGAGGCAACGGCCTCCGCATCGGTGAAGTCGATCTCGGGAGGCGCCAGGAAGTGGCTGAGTCCGCCGATGTGCACGAGTGCGTCGTGCTCTTCGTGCGCAAGCTGGTGGCCATCGGCCTGGAACAAGATGTTGAAGACCTTCGCCGTGTCGTAGACCCACTTGTCCTTGCCGAGTTCGACGAGCCGGTTCCACCCCTCCTCACTCAGGTCACGTTTACTGGCGACATGAAACCCGATGTCCCATCGTTCACGGGTGGCGTCGAGGGCGCTACGTCGATACATCGCGAAGTGTGGGCTCCCGAAGACGAAGCCGTCGTGGTCGTAGAAGTGACGGCCCCCGACACCGGGCTCCTCTTCCCTGAGTGTGTTCACATCCGTCCAGACCTCGACACCTGACGTGAGCGCATCGAGCGATCCGAGGCGATCGAGAAAGTCGCCGAGGAACGGCCCGCTGGCCTTGATGTCAGCATCGATGAAACAGAAGAACTCTCCGTCGTCTCGGTTGTCGAGGGCGACGTCGAGGGCTGTGCCGTGAGGAACCATCCAGCCGTAGGGGCACTCCATCAACTCCACCACCCGGTCGGGGTAGGCGGCGGCGAACTCCTCCATCTCCCGGATCGATGCGGCCGTGCAGTTGTTGACGAGAAACCGGTAGCGACACGAGGTCTGGTCGAACAAGCTCAGCAGGAACCAGCGCAGATGGTGAAAGACCTCACCGGTCCACACGATGTTGAAGATCAGATCGGTCTCGGTGGTCGGCCTCTCGGCTCCTGCAGACTCCATAGGGGCCGGGCTCCGTTCATCGCGGCTCGTGCCAAAGATACCGGGCCGGATCATTCGCCTCGATAGGCCGGGCGGACCAAAGCAGAACGGGCAGCTTCGCATTCGATTCCTGCCGCACAGCCGGGCTGGTGATCGTTCACAAGTCCCATCGCCTGCATGAAGGCGTAGACCGTGGTCGGCCCGACAAAGCTCCAGCCCCGCTTCTTGAGGTCCTTGGCAATCGCCGTGGAGGTCGTGGTCGTAGCGGGCACGGGGAACTCGCCAGTGCGATCGCCCTCGATCTCCTGTGGCTCCCATGCCCAGAAGTAGTTCGCCAGCGAACCCTGCTCCTCGATCAGGTCGAGCGCACGGCCAGCGTTGTTGATCGCCGAGCGAATCTTGCCCTGGTGGCGAACAATGCCCGCATCGTCCAGCATGCGAAGGACATCGGGTTCACCGAACGCCGCTACGAGTGCAGGGTCGAATCCGGCGAACGCTGCACGGAAGTTCTCGCGCTTACGCAAGATGGTGATCCAAGAGAGGCCCGACTGGAACCCCTCGAGGCAGATCTTCTCGAAGAGCCGCGTGTCGTCGACGACAGGGCGGCCCCACTCGTTGTCGTGGTACTCGACATAGTCCTCAGCAGTACCTGGCCACCAGCAGCGAGAAATGCCGTCGTCACCGGTCTGGAGCCATTCCGTCATCCGAAGACCAGCATCACGCCGAACACGAGCGCGGCCAACGAGCCGAGGAGTCCGACTGCACCGGTGATGCCGCGAATCGCCGGCGACGAGGTCAACGAATGGACCGCCGCTGCCGTGCCAGAGGCGGCGACGACCAGGAGCTTCACGGCGAGCGTCACGTGGTAGGCGGTCGAGCGATCGCCAACGT
>CALKOE010000256.1 GCA_938091985.1 uncultured Acidimicrobiales bacterium
TCATGTTCGTGATTGTCGACGCCGAGTAGTCAGCCCGGTCCGAGAACGATCGTGCCGTTGTGGCCGCCGAACCCGAAGCTGTTGGACAGCGAAGGCCCGGGAGTCCAGGGACGAGGGGCGCCGAGCACGAGGTCGATCTCGGGCATGTCGGGGTCCATCTGCTCGTGACCGGCAGTGGGCGGGATCACGCCCTTGCTCATGGCGGCGAGCACGGCGACGGCTTCGAGAGCGCCCGCACCGCCCAGCGCGTGGCCGGTGACGCCCTTCGTGGACGTGACGGCGGGCCCAGGCGTACCGAACACCTTGGCGACCGCAGCGGCCTCCGCAGCGTCGTTCTTGTCGGTAGAGGTGCCGTGGGCGTTGATGTGGACAACGTCGGCCGCGGTGATGCCGGCGTCTTCCATCGCGAGCTGCATGCAGTTGATGGCCCCAGTGCCACCAGGAGCGGGTGCGGTGATGTGATGGGCATCGGCCGTGGAGGCCGAGCCGAGAACCTCACCGAGGATGGTGGCGCCCCGAGCGACGGCTCGGTCCCACTCCTCGAGCACGAGCACGCCGGCGCCCTCGGCCATCACGAAGCCGTCTCGGTTGGCGTCGAACGGACGGCTCACGCCTGAGTTGCTCAGCGCCGTCATGTTGCCGAATCCGGCGACCGCAGTCGGCGTGAACGGCGCTTCGCTGCCGCCGGCCAGAACCGCGTCGCAGCGGCCGTCGGCGATCATGCGCGCACCGTTGCCGATGGCGTGGGTGCCGGCGGCGCAGGCCGTGACGGTGTTTTCACACGGTCCCTGCCAGCCGTAGCGCATCGAGAGGGTGGCGGCAGCAGCGTTGGCCATCATCATCGGCACGAGGAACGGCGAGACGCGGCGTTCGCCTTTTTCAAGGCGAACCTCGATCTGCGCCTCGAGAGTTTGGATGCCGCCGACTCCGGTGCCGATGAAGGTTCCGCGGCGTGCGGGGTCGGCATCGAGTTCGCCGGCCTGAGCGAGCGCTTCTTCAGCCGCCGCGAGGGCGAACTGTGAGAAGCGGTCGCTGCGCCGGGCTTCCTTCGGGTTGTCAAAGTAGGGCGCTGGATCGAAGTCCTCGAGGATGCGTGGTCCCACCGGCGCGGGAGCGCACAAGCCCTCGAAGAACGCATCGACGCCGACTCCGCACGGAGCAACGACGCCGATGCCGGTGACGGCGACCCGACGACCCTTCATTTCAGAGCTTCGACTCGACCAGCGAGAAGGCGCCCTGGATGGTGGTGACACCCTCGAGCTCTTCCTCTTCGACGTTGACGTCAAATTCTTCCTCGAGCGCCATCACGAGCTCGACGAGGTCGAGACTGTCGGCGTCGAGGCTCTCGAACGTGGCATCGGGGACGATCTTGTCTTCTTCGACGGAAAGAACGTCGACTGCGCACTTCTTGAAGCGCTCGAAGTTGTCACTCACTTGATTTCTCCAGGTTTGGTTTAGGGGTTGAGGCTACTCAGGTAGTCCTGATCAGCCCATGGAAAGGCCGCCATCAACGGGAAGCACGGTACCCGTGATGTATCCGGCGTCCTCGGATGCGAGGAAGGCGATGGCGGCAGCGATTTCGTCGGGAGCGCCGAGGCGACCGGCGGGGACCATGGCAAGCATGGCGGCACGCTGGTCATCGGTGAGCGCCGCGAGCATGTCGGTTTCGATCGGGCCGGGGGCAACGACGTTGGCGGTCACATTGCGGCTGGCGAACTCCTTGGCGAGAGAGCGGGCCAGTCCGACCAGCCCTGCCTTCGACGCTGCGTAGTTGGCTTGTCCCGCCTGTCCGCCGAGGCCGACGACCGAGGAAACGAAGACCATGCGGCCCCAGCGGGCGCGCATCATGCCTTTCACGCAGCGCTTGGCCACCCGGAAACCGCCGGTGAGGTTCGCATCGAGAACGTCGGCGAAGTCGTCGTCGGTCATCCGCAGCACGAGGCCGTCTTTGGTGATGCCGGCGTTGCTGACCAGGATCTCGACCGCGCCGAGCGACGCTTCGATTTCGCTCACCGCAGCGTCCACCGACTCGCTGTTGGTGACGTCGCACTTCACGACCAGGAGGCCGTCGGTGTCGTCGGCGGTTCCGCTGCGTGCGGTGACGGCGACCTTGTGGCCGGCCGCGTGGAACTTCTTGGCGGTGGCGAGCCCGATGCCTCGGTTGCCGCCGGTGACGAGGACGACGCGGCTCGGGGCGTCGTTGGTGGATGTCGAAATCATTGATCCACTTCCTACCAGCGCAGCACCGCGGAGCCCCAGGCCATCCCGGCCCCGAACCCCGACATCAAGACGATCGTGCCCGGCTCGAGCGCACCATCGGCCTCGGCCTTGGCCATAGCCAGCGGGATCGAGGCTCCGGAGGTGTTGCCCGTCGTCTCGAGCACGTTGTGGGTCTTCGACATGGGGATGCCGATGCGCTGACATACCGCCTCGATGATGCGGATGTTGGCTTGGTGGGGGAGCACGACGTCGACATCGTCGGGGGTGAGGCCGGCCTTGGCGAGCACGTTTTCGACTGATTGGGCCACTGCCCGCACGGCCTTCTTGAAGACCTCGCGCCCTTCCATCTGGATGAAGCCGTCGTGATCGCAGTAGAGGATCGGCTGGAGGTTGCCATCGGCGCCGAGGTCGAACGCCAGCATCTCGCCCTGTTCGTGCTTCTCCATCACGACAGCAGCGGCGCCGTCGCCGAAGAGAATCGCGGTGCCCCGATCAGTCCAGTCGGTGATCGTGGACATGGCGTCGCTTCCGATCAGAAGAACCCGGTCGGGACCGGTCGGAGCGTTCATCATCCCGTAGGCGCTGACGTAGCCGTAGGTGAAGCCCGCACAGACGGCGTTCACGTCGAACGCGCCGCACGTGAGGCCGAGGCCCGACTGCACAACGGCCGAGGTGGCCGGGAAGCGCTGGTCGGGCGTGGTCGTGCACAGGATCAGCAAGTCGATGTCGTCTGGACCGAGGTCTGCGGCCTTGAGGGCGTTGGCGCCGGCCTCGATCGCCATCTCTGATGTGACACCGTCGACGTGACGCGCGCCGATCCCGGCCCGAGCGCGGATCCATTCGTCGGACGTGTCCATGACCTCTGAAAGGTCGTCGTTGGTGACGATCTTGTCGGGGAGGGCGGTGCCGATGCCGCTGATGCGAATGGCCATCAGCGCGTCCGCAGCCAGGCGATGGGTTGTCGCGAACCGACTCGCTCACCCTCGAGCGCAAGCACGCCCATGACCTCGCCGGCGAAGGAACTGACGACGTCGTTGGTGCCGACCGTGCCGATGACGTCGCCGACTGCGATGGTCATGCCGGGCTCGACACCTTCGCCCAACGCGAACACGCCGGTAGCGGGGGAGACGACAAGACGTTCGGTGGCGAAGAGGTGCTCGCCTTCGAGTACGCCCGCGTCGGCTTGGGGCTTGCCCGCGAGCTGTTCGAGCAGGCCGTCGAGATCAGCGGGCGTGGCTATGTTGATGCGGTTGCCCGTCTTCACCGTGCGCTTGACCAGGCCGGTCAACACGGTGCCGGGACCGAGCTCGACATAGGTGTTGAAGCCGTCCGTTTCGAGGTTGCGCAGGGTCTGGCGCCACCGCACCGGCGAGCAGAGTTGGGCGCCGAGGAGGTCGGGCCAATCGGCGGCGTCGTCGTGGGCGGTGCCGTCGACATTCGCGTAGACGGGTTGTTCTGGTGCACGGAACTCGACCTGGTCGATGGCCTTGCGGAGGCGATCGCGGGCCGGTGCCATGAGTGGCGTGTGGAACGCGCCGCCGACTGGAAGGCGCATGGCGCGCTTCGCTCCGAGCTCCTTGGCGATCTCACAGGCTCGATCGAGATCTTCCGGCACGCCGGCGATCACAACCTGGCCGGGGGCGTTGTAGTTGGCGATCCAGACGTCGCCCGACGTGCGTTGGCAGGCGATGTCGACCTGGTCGTCGTCGAGGCCGAGGAGGGCTGCCATGGTGCCGTGTTGCTCGTCGGCGGCGGCCTGCATGGCGTCGCCACGCTCGTTGACGAGGCGAACTGCGTCGCCGAAGTCGAGCGCGCCAGCAGCG